>JANOVJ010000406.1:0-3341 GCA_031417295.1 bacterium
CCCCCAAGCTCACCTTGTTCGCTGCCCCCCGAGGGGGCGCTCAGCCGGCTTGGGGGCGGCCCGGCGCCGGCTGAGAGGTGGCCCCCCAGCTCACCCTGTTCGGTGCCCCCCGAGGGGGCGCTCAGCCGGGTTGGGAGCGGCCCGGCGCCGGCTGAGTCGAGCACCAACAGCACGCGCTCGGCGCCCGAGAGTTCGGTCGCCTTGTCGATCAGGAACGCGTGCAGTTCGGCGGCCGACCGGATCTGGTTCAGGCGCAGGCCGGCGTCCACCAGCCGCTCGAACGGCTCGCGCAGGGAGCCGGCGACGCGCCGGTGCGCTACGTGTTCAACGGTGGGCGCTGGTGCGCGCGGGTCCGCGGGCGCAGCCAGCGCGCCAGAGGAGCCAGGCTTCCGCTTCGGCTTCGGCTTCTGCTGGCGCGTCTGCTTGTGCATCTGCTGCTGCGAACCTGCCATGTGCTGTGCCCGAAGTCGTTGGTTGGGCACGTCGGTGGCTTGGCGGCGACACGGGGACCCGTAACGAGTCTACCGTCGGCATGCGCGGCGGCGCCTCAGGTTTGCACCATGGCGCGCACGGCGCCGCTGCCAGAGTTTCGCTGCCATTTGAATGGAGAGGGAGGGCAAGCCGAACGTGCCGCTTCGGCCTGCCATGGGCCGGCCTGGCCGCACCCGTGCCGCCGGGTGCAACCCCGCTTGCGCAGGGCTGCACCCACCGCGTCAGTTCGCGCGGGTCTCGAACGGCAGCTTGAACTGCGACAGGTCCTTGCGCGTCTCGACCAGCACCAGCGGGCCGTCGTCGAGTGCAACCGCCGCCTTGGCCTCGCGCGGCACATGCGCCGGCTTCGGCTCACGCGCCATGGCTTCCTGCGCCGCCTGGATCTTGGCCCGGTCGGAACCCACCCATTGCAGGCCTGATGCCTCGGCCACCGCGTTCAACTGCGCGGCGTCGAGCACGAACGGCGCGGCGGGCTGCGGTGCCAGCGCGGCGAGCACGGCCGGCTCGACCGGCGCTTGCGCAGCCGCCACGGGCCTGGGCCGGGCTTGCGCCGGCGGAGCGGCCGCGATGGCCGTTTCGGCGGCCTCGGCCGTTTCGATCTGCGTCGTGGCCAGCGGCTCGGCCTCGGCCTCGGCCACTGGCACCGCGGCCGCGGACACGGCTGCCGGCATGGCATCGAGCTCGGCTCGCGCCGTGGCGCCTGCGTTCACGGTGTCGTCGGATGCCAGGTCGGCCTCGCGCGGCTCGCGCCGTTGGCGGCCGCGACCACCGCGCCGCCGCCCATCGCGCTCGGCGCCGGCACTGATGTCAGCGTTGGCGTCTGCATTGCCGTCAACATTGGCTTCGGCATCGGGCGCTGCGCCTTCTTCGGCCCGCGCGCTGCCGGCTTCGGCGGCTTCATGGCCGGCCGCCGTTGCGACCGCAGCGCCGGCCAGGTCGGTCTCGACCGCAACGCCATCGGCAGCAGCCTCGGCCCCGGCGGCGCCGTCACGCGGCTCGTCCCGATCGCGCCCACCACGACGGCGGCGGCGGCGGCCGCGTTCGCCGCGGGCCTCGCCATCGGCCGCTGTTTCGCTGCCGGGCAGGGTGTCGCCGCCGGGCAGGGTGTCATCGAAGTTGGCCGATGCGGTGGCTTGCACCGCGGCCAGTTCGGCTTCGGCCGATTCGGCAACCGGTTCGGCGCGTCGCGCCTCGCGTTCGCCACGCCCGCCGCGTTCGGACCGCTCACCGCGCTCGCTGCGTTCCCCACGCGGCGCACGTTGCGGTTCGGTGCGGCCTTCGTCGGCGGCCCCTGCAGCGGCCCCGGCGACAGCCCCCCCGGCCTGCGCCGCTGCGGCATCGACCCGCTCGAGCTCGCGCGGCTCGCCACGGCGGCCCCGGCCGCGCTCGCCGCGACCCTCACCGCGCGGTTCGTTGCGACCCTCGCCGCGCGCTTCTCCCCGGCCCTCGCCGCGTTTGTCGCCGCGGCCGTCGCCACGCGCCTCGCCACGAACCTCGGTCCGGGCTTCGCTACGCTCGCCATCGCGGGCCTCGCCGTTGCGGCCACCCCGGCCGCCGCGCTCGCCGCGTTCACCACGTTCACCACGTTCGCCGCCGCGCCCGCCCCGCCCGCCGCGGCCTTCGCGCTTCGGTCCGGTGTCGGCCGTTCCGGGAGCAGCCGCAGGCTGCGGTGCTCTGGCCACGCTGGGTGCCGGGGCCGGCTCGCCGCCGAACAGGTTCTTGATCCAGCCGAAGAAGCCGCCACCTGCCGGCAGTGCAGCCACCGGCGCGGGGCGCGCTGCGGCAGCCACCGGGGCTGGCGCCACGGCCACGACCGGGGCCGGCCTGGGCACCGCCACCGGGGCCGGTGTCTCGGGCAGGATGCCCTTGATCACGGGCTCTTGCTTGGCCTTGGCCTTCTCGCGCCGGGTGATGCCGACCTCGTCGTCCGGCTCCTCGATCATCGAGTAGCTGACCTGCAGGTTCTCCAGCCGCGGGTCGTCGTGGCGCAGCCGCTCCAGGCGGTAGTTCGGCGTTTCGAGGTGCTTGTTCGGCACCAGCAACACGGTGATGCGCTGCTTCAATTCGATCTTGGTGATCTCGGTCCGCTTCTCGTTCAACAGGAAGCTCGTCACTTCCACCGGCACCTGCACGTGCACGGCGGCGGTGTTGTCCTTCATCGACTCTTCCTGCACCATGCGCAGAATCTGCAACGCGCTCGACTCGGTGTCGCGGATGTGGCCGGTGCCGTTGCAGCGCGGGCAGGTGATGTGGCTGCCTTCGCTCAAGGCCGGGCGCAGGCGCTGCCGGCTCAACTCCAGCAGGCCGAACTTGCTGATCGACGAAAGCTGCACCCGCGCGCGGTCTTGCCGCATCGCGTCGCGCAGGCGCATTTCCACGTCGCGGCGGTTCTTGCTTTCGTCCATGTCGATGAAGTCGACAACGATCAGGCCACCCAAATCGCGCAGCCGCATCTGGCGCGCAATCTCGTCGGCGGCTTCCAGGTTGGTGCGTGTCGCCGTTTCCTCGATGTCGCTACCCCGCGTGCTGCGCGCCGAGTTCACGTCCACCGAGACCAGCGCCTCGGTGTGGTCGATCACGATCGCGCCGCCCGAAGGCAGGTTCACGGTGCGCGAGAACGCGGTCTCGATCTGGTGCTCGATCTGGAACCGCGCGAACAGCGGCGTGTCGTCGCGGTAGCGCTTGACCTTGTGCGCCGTCTCCGGCATCACGTGGCTCATGAACTGCTGCGCCTGGTCGTAGATGTCGTCGGTGTCGATCAGGATTTCGCCGACGTCGGCGGTGAAGTAGTCGCGGATCGCGCGGATCACCAGGCTCGATTCCTGGTAGATCAGGAACGCGCCCTTGCC
>JANOVJ010000407.1:0-4802 GCA_031417295.1 bacterium
GCACCCGATGGCCATCATGACCGGCCTGGTCGGCGCGCTCTCGGCCTTCTATCACGACAGCACCGACATCCACAACGCGGAGCACCGCGCCAGTTCGGCGATCCGCCTGATCGCCAAGATGCCCACGCTGGTGGCCATGGCCTACAAGTACACCGTGGGCCAGCCCTACATCTACCCGAAGAACGACCTTACGTACGCCGGCAACTTCATGCGCATGATGTTCGCCACGCCGTGCGAAGACTACGTGCCCAACGACGTGCTGGTGCGCGCGATGGACCGCATCTTCATCCTCCACGCCGACCACGAGCAGAACGCCTCGACCTCGACCGTGCGCCTGTGCGGCTCGTCGGGTACCAACCCGTTCGCGGCCATTGCGGCCGGTGTGGCCTGCCTGTGGGGCCCGGCGCACGGCGGCGCCAACGAGGCCGCGCTGAACATGCTCGAAGATGTGCAGCAGATGGGCGGGGTCGAGAAGATCGGCGAATTCATCAAGCAGGTGAAAGACAAGAACTCGGGCGTCAAGCTGATGGGCTTCGGCCACCGCGTCTACAAGAACTACGACCCGCGCGCCAAGCTGATGCGCGAGACCTGCTACGAGGTGCTGGGCGCGCTGGGCCTTGAGAACGACCCGCTGTTCAAGCTTGCGATGACGCTCGAGAAGATCGCGCTCGAAGACGAATATTTCGTGGCCCGCAAGCTGTACCCGAACGTCGATTTCTACTCGGGCATCGTGCAACGCGCGATCGGCATTCCGGTGTCGCTGTTCACGGCGGTGTTTGCACTGGCGCGCACGGTGGGCTGGATCGCGCAGTTGAACGAGATGATCGGCGACCCGGAGTACAAGATCGGCCGCCCGCGCCAGCTCTTCACCGGCGCCACCCAGCGCACCGTGCTACCGATCGCGCAGCGCAGCTGAGGCGGGCTCGGCCGGGCGGGGTATCGCGGCTTCCAGGCCGCTCGCGAAATGCGCCTGCATCAGGCGGCGCGCCTCCTCGGCGTCTTGCGCTTCGATCGCCACCATCAGCAGGCGGTGCTCGGCCAGTGAGTCGGCCAACCGCCCCCGCTTGAACAGCGAGTGGTGGCGATTCAGCTTCATCACCTTGCGCAGGTCGGCCGAGATCTGCATCGCCCAGCGGTTGCCGGCGACTTCGAGCACCGCGCTGTGAAAGTGCTCGTTCGCGGCGAAGAACCCGTCGCGCTGGCGGACCTGCTTTTCCAGCTTGTCGTGGCACTGCGCCAGCAAGGCGCGTTGCGCGGGCGAAGCGCAGGCCGCCGCCGTGGCCGCAGCGTCGCTTTCAATCAGCCCCAGCAGGTGGTAGACCTGCGCCACGTCGTCGCGCGACATCTCGGTGACGTAGGCACCGCGGCGCAGCTTCATCGTCACCAGGCCTTCGACGGCGAGCACCTTCAAGGCCTCGCGGAGTGGCGTGCGGCTGATGCCGTACTCCTGGCTCAGCCGCGTCTCGTCGATCCAGCTGCCAGGCTCGAGCGCACGGCTGAAAATCTGCAGGCGCAGGCGCTCGGCCACGTCCTGGTACAGGGCGCGTGGCGAGAGCGGGCGCGAGGCAGTGTCGACAGCAGCCATCTCGGGAATCTTGATTTTGAATGCATAATTATGCAGGATTGAAGCGGCCGGGCGAGGAGCAGAGCGATGAACAGCGACAACACGAAGAAATCGGGGCCAGCCGACTTGCAGCAGTGGGCGCAAGCCGCTGCCAAGTCGGCCCCCGGCGGCAAGATGGCAGCGCTCGACTGGCACACGCCCGAAGGCATCGTCGTCAAGCCGCTCTACACCGCGGCCGACGTGGCCGGCCTGCCTGCCGCCGACACGCTGCCTGGCTTCGCGCCCTTCGTGCGCGGGCCGCAAGCCACGATGTACGCGGTGCGGCCGTGGACGATCCGCCAGTACGCGGGCTTTTCCACCGCCGAGGAGAGCAATGCGTTCTACCGCCAGGCGCTGGCCGGCGGCGCGCAGGGCATCTCGGTGGCGTTCGACCTGGCCACCCACCGCGGCTACGACAGCGACCACCCGCGCGTGACGGGCGATGTCGGCAAGGCCGGCGTGGCGATCGACTCGGTCGAGGACATGAAGATCCTCTTCGACGGCATCCCGCTCGACAAGGTGAGCGTCTCGATGACGATGAACGGCGCCGTGCTGCCGGTGCTGGCCGGCTACATCGTGGCGGCCGAAGAGCAGGGCGTGAGCGAGGACAAGCTGTCGGGAACGATCCAGAACGACATCCTGAAGGAGTTCATGGTTCGCAACACCTACATCTACCCGCCCGAACCGTCGATGAAAATCGTCGGCGACATCATCGAGTACACGGCGAAGCACATGCCGAAGTTCAACTCGATCAGCATCAGCGGCTACCACATGCAGGAGGCCGGCGCGAACCAGGCGCTCGAGCTGGCGCTCACGCTGGCCGACGGCAAGGAGTACGTCAAGACGGCGCAGGCGCAGGGCCTGGCAGTCGACGACTTCGCGCCGCGCCTGTCGTTCTTCTCGGCGATCGGCATGACCTTCTATCTGGAGATCGCGAAGATGCGCGCCGCGCGGCTGCTGTGGCACCGCATCATGAGTGGCTTCGGCGCCCAGAGCGCGAAGAGCCTGATGCTGCGCACGCACTGCCAGACCTCCGGCTGGAGCCTGACCGAGCAGGACCCGTACAACAACATCGTGCGGACCACGATCGAGGCGATGGCGGCGGTGTTCGGCGGCACGCAAAGCCTGCACACCAACAGCTTCGACGAGGCGATCGCGCTGCCGACCGCGTTCAGCGCGCGCATCGCCCGCAACACGCAACTGATCATCCAGGAGGAGACGCACATCACGAACGTGATCGACCCCTGGGCCGGCAGCTACCTGATGGAAAAGCTGACGCAGGACATGGCCGATGCGGCGTGGGCGATCATCGAAGAGGTCGAGGCGATGGGCGGCATGGTCAAGGCCGTGGACAGCGGCTGGGCCAAGCTGAAGATCGAGGCGAGTGCGGCCGAGAAGCAGGCGCGCATCGACTCGGGCAAGGACGTGATCGTGGGCGTCAACAAGTACAAGCTCGCGAGCGAGGATGCGCTGGAGACGCGCGAGGTCGACAACCTGATGGTGCGCGAGAACCAGATCGTGCGGCTCAAGGACATCCGTGCCCGTCGCGACGGCGCCGCTGTGCAGGCCGCATTGGCCGCACTGACGGCCTGCGCCGAGGCCAGCGCGGGCGGAGAACCTCCCGCTTCCGGTGGCGCCGGCAACCTTCTCGATCTGAGCATCAAGGCCTCGCGTCTGCGCGCGACGGTGGGCGAAATCAGCGACGCACTCGAAGCTGCCTGGGGCCGCCACCGCGCCGACACGCACAAAGTGAGCGGCGTCTACGCTGCGGCCTACGACTCGGCCGAAGGCTGGGAGAAGCTGCAGCACGAGATCGCCGCGTTCGCCGAGGCCGAAGGCCGGCGGCCGCGCGTGATGATCGCCAAGCTCGGCCAGGACGGCCACGACCGCGGTGCGAAGGTTGTCGCCACGGCGTTCGCCGACCTTGGCTTCGACGTCGACATCGGCCCGCTGTTCCAGACGCCCGAAGAGTGCGCGCGCCAGGCGATCGAGAACGACGTGCACGCGGTCGGCGTTTCCACGCTGGCCGCCGGCCACAAGACGCTGGTGCCGGCGATCATCGAGAGCCTGAAGGCGCAGGGCGGCGGCGATATCGTCGTCTTCGTCGGCGGCGTGATCCCGAAGCAGGACTACGAGGCGCTGTACGCGGCCGGCGTGAAGGGCATCTACGGCCCGGGCACGCCGATCCCGGCGAGCGCGAAGGATGTGCTGGAGCAGATCAGGCAGGCGACGCTGACGGGATGAGCGGGTTCGTCTGACACCCGTGATACAGTAATACGGAAATACAGCCGTTGCCAAAGGAGTCACATCATGGCCGTCTCCGTCCGCATGAACCCGCTGCTCGAGAAGGAGCTTGACCTTGCCGCCCGGCGCCAAGGCATCACGAAGTCGCAGTTCGTGATCGACGCCGTCGAGCGTGCACTCGGGCGCAAGAACCCGTACGAATTGATGCAGACGCTCAAGGCCGAGGAAGAGCGCGGCGCCTACGGCCCGGTTGGCGAGTTCGCAGGCGCCGAGCACGCCTACGAGACCGAACGGTCGCGCGCTCAGCTTGTCACGCGGTTGAAAGCAAAGCACGGTGCCGGCAGCGATCGTTGACGCGAGCGCGATGGTCGCCGCCTTCGGGCGCGAACAGCCGCGCGGGCCGCACTACGTTGCGGTGCTGGAACGCGCAGCGCGGGAACAATGGTCGCTCGCCACCACCTGGCCCTGCGTGGTGGAAGCGGGTTATTTGCTGGCCCCGCCGCAGCGCTACACGTTCCTGCACTGGGTGGCGGCGGGCGGCGTCACGGTGTTCCCGTTCGAGCAGGAAGCGCTGGAAGCCATGGTCGAGCTGATGCGCAAGTACACCCAATCCCCGCGCACCGAGATGGACCTCGCCGATGCGTCGCTGGTCTGGTTGGCCGCCGACACCGGCGTGACGCGAGTGATGACGATGGACAACCGCGATTTCTCGCGTTACCGCCTGCCCGACGGCCGCGCGTTCGAGATCCTGTGACGACCTTGCCCGACACGGCCGATGCCGCGCTGCGCGACGCCGTGCTCGGCATCGACGCGCCGGTGCCACAGCGGCGGGCGATCGCCAAGCTCATCACCCTGCTCGAATCGACCCGCGCCGACCACCGCCTGCGCGCCGATGCCTTGCTCAATGACCTGCTGCCTCATTGCGGCAAGGCTTTCCGGCTCGGCATCAGCGGCG
>JANOVJ010000408.1:0-1686 GCA_031417295.1 bacterium
CGCGTCCATCACCTCCTGCGTCGCATGCGGGCCGGTCACGGCGAGCACGCTGGGGTGCATCTGGCGCACCAGGTTGCCGGCCCCGCCCTCGCCCGCCTTCGCGCCGAGGCAGCCGGTGACGATCACGCGGCCGTTGGCGGCCAAGGCCTCGCCGATGGTGTCGAGGCTCTCCTTTACCGCGTCGTCGATGAAGCCGCAGGTGTTGACGATCACCAGGTCGGCGCCGGTAAAGGTTTTCGACGTGGCGTAGCCCTCGGCGCTGAGCTGGGTGAGGATGAGTTCGGAGTCGGTCAGCGCCTTGGGGCAGCCGAGGGAGACGAAGCCGATGCGGGGGGCGGAAGCTGGGTTCATGGCAAGGCAGGAAAGGTCAATCAAGTGGGTTCACGCCGCCAGGGCGGAAGGTCGAAGCATGAAGTCGACGTGCACGGCGTCGTAGGGAAAAACAATGCCGCCATCGTCTGCACGGTCAAGGATGCCGGTGCTGAGCAAGACCTGCACGTCCTCATGAACTCGCTTCACGTCACGCCCGACGCGCCGCGCGGCCTCCCGCACAGAAACCGGGCCGGCCCCGCACAACACTTGCACCAACTCCCAGCGTTTGGCTGTGAGTGTCGACCACAGCGCGGCCACGCTCGGGAAGCTGATGTAGGCGCCTTGCGGCCGGCCGGTTTGTGCGGCAGCGATGAACCGCGCGTCCGACTGCGCTCGGCTGGCCACATCAATTGTCACGGTGTTCATTCATCCCTCCAGAAATCGTTCAGCAGTGTCTTCAGGTCACCGAACCGGTAAGGCAACTCACGCTCGCCGATGTGGCGGCGGCCGCCTTTGCCCGCTTCGTTGTCGTAGCGCACGACGCAGCGGCCTCGCACCACGAAAGCCAGCCGGTACTTGAAGCCATGCGCGCTGCCCGCCAGCAGCGTCGGCACCTGCCAGACCACCCGCTCGACAAACCGGTCATCGCCAAGTAGCTCACGTGACTTCAGAACGAGCTTGGCTCGCATGTTGGCAATTATGCCAACATTTGCGACAAGCGCGAATTGGAGAGGCATCCGTGGCGCGCCGAGTGGCGCAGGGAGCCACGCTGCGACTCTTACAAAGGTATACCGATCGTCAACGCGTCGGCGGGCTTCGAAGCCAGATCACCGCTTCGGCGGCATGAACCCCGCCACCCCCGGAAACAGCGTCTTCGCCTGCTCCGCCATCTGCTCCTGCATCTGCACGAACAGGTTCTTCGACTGGTCGAGGTAGTTGCCCATCAGGCCCTGCATCAGCGGCGCCTGGCCGTTCATGAACTGGGTCCACAGCTCGGGGCTGAAGCCCTTGGCCGGGTCGCCCAGGCGGCTCTGGATGTCGGTGAAGGTCTGGATGTTCTTCTCCAGGTACGAACCCATCATGCCCTGCATCGCATGGCCGTAGAACCGGATGATCTGGGCCAGCATCGGCGACGAGAACATCGGCACGCCGCCGCTCTCTTCCTCGAGGATGATCTGGAGCAGGATGCTGCGCGTCAGGTCGTCGCCGGTCTTGGCGTCTCGGACGATGAACACCTGCCCCGCAAGCACCATCCGCTTCACATCGACGAGGGTGATGTAGCTGCTGCTCTGGGTGTCGTAGAGGCGCCGGTTCGGGTATTTCTTGAGCACGCGCACGGCGCTGTCGGCATCGGTGGCCGCTGCCGTTTCGGCC
>JANOVJ010000409.1:0-6754 GCA_031417295.1 bacterium
GGAGCGACGCTTACGCGGTGCGCGACTCGACGTGGGGCGCGCTGCAGTCGGCGTTCGACCTGTCGGCGGCGCACGGCCTCGGGATCTGGGACAGCCTGATCCTGTCGGTCGCCGCCGAGCAGCGCTGTCGCATCTTGCTCAGCGAAGACATGCAGCACGGCTTCACTTGGCGCGGTACGACCGTCGTCAACCCGTTCGCGAAGCCGGCGCATGCGCTGCTCGGCGACTTGTTCGAGCCTCGTCCGCGTGCGCAAGCGCAGGTGCGGGCGTCGGCCTCGCGTGCCAGCGTGCCCGCCGTCGCGGGCTTCGTGCCGTTTCCGGCGCGGCCGGGCAGGGTGGTGTCGAACGCGCAGGTCGATCGGCTGCGCGACGCCGAGGGCCTTTGACGGTGCGCGCCCTTCGTCGCGCTTTCGGGCTGGGCCCGTGCAAACCATGACGCTGCCCTTCCTCCCCTTCGCGCTGCCCGAAATCGGCGAAGAAGAGATCGCCGAAGTCGTCGACACCTTGCGTTCCGGCTGGGTCACCACCGGCCCGAAGGCGCGCCGTTTCGAGGAAGATTTTGTCGCCTTCCTCGGTGATGTGTCGCTGCACGCCATCGCCGTCAACTCGGCCACCGCCGGGCTGCACCTGGCGCTGGAGGCGCTCGGTATCGGCCCGTGCGACGAGGTCATCACCACCACCCACACCTTCACCGCCACCGCCGAGGTGGTGCGCTACCTCGGCGCCGACGTGGTGCTGGTCGACATCGACCCGGCCACGCTGAACATCGACCCGCAGGCCGTCGAAGCGGCCATCACACCGCGCACGAAGGCGATCGTCCCGGTGCACTACGCCGGCCTCGCGGCCGACATGCCGGCGATCCTGGCCATCGCGCGCCGGCACGGCCTGAAGGTGGTCGAGGACGCGGCGCATGCGCTGCCCACCACCTGCGGCGGCGCGCTCATCGGCACGCTCGCGTCGGATGCGTGCGTGTTCAGCTTCTACGCCAACAAGACCATGACCACCGGCGAAGGCGGCATGCTCGTCACGCGCGATGCCGAATTGGCCCAGCGCGCCAAGGTGATGCGCCTGCACGGCATGAGCCGCGACGCGTTCGACCGCTTCACCGCCACCGTGCCGAGCTGGGCCTATGAGATCGTCGCGCCGGGCTTCAAGTACAACCTGACGGACATCGCAGCGGCTGTCGGGCTGCACCAGTTGAAGCGCCTGCCTGCGTTCCAGCGTCGGCGCGAAGAGATCGCGGCGATCTACAACGAAGCGTTCTCCGATCTGCCGCTCGTCACGCCGCCGCTGCCGGCAGCGGGCGAGCGCCACTCGTGGCACTTGTACGTGGCCCGCCTGGCTGACGCTGCGCCGCTGCCGCGCGACCGCTTCATCGAGAAGATGTTCGAGGCCGGCATCGGCTGCAGCGTGCACTACATCCCGCTTCACCTGCACCCGTACTGGCGCGACCGCTACGGGCTGACGCCGGCTCAGTTCCCGCACAGCCAGCATGCCTACGAGCAGATGCTGTCGCTGCCGCTGTACACGCGGATGACCGATGCCGATGTACAGCGCGTGTGCGAGACCGTGCGCGCCCTCTTGCGCGGTTGAAGTGAAACGGCCCCAAGCTCACTGCGTTCGCGGCCCCCGAGGGGCGCGTCAGTCTCTTGGGGCGGCCCGGCGGGACTGACGTGGCCAAGCGCGCATTCGACCTGTTGCTGGCGGGCCTCGGCCTGGTGCTGCTGTCGCCACTGCTGCTGCTGATCGCGCTCGCCGTCAAGCTCGACTCGCCGGGCCCGGTGTTCTACCGCCAGCGGCGCGTCGGCCGCCACGGCGTGCCGTTTCGGATCCACAAGTTCCGCACCATGGCGCATGCCGATCGTGACGCCGGGCCGCAGCTCACCGTGGGCGCCGATGCGCGCATCACCCGCGTCGGCGCGGTGCTCAGGCAGCACAAGCTCGACGAACTGGCGCAGTTGATCGACGTACTGCACGGCACGATGAGCCTCGTCGGCCCGCGGCCCGAAGTGCCGCGCTACGTGGCGCTGTACCCGCCCGAGTTGCGCGCCAAGGTGCTGTCGGTGCGGCCCGGCATCACCTGCCTGGCGTCGATCGAATTCCGCAACGAAGGCCAGTTGCTGGCACATGTCGCCGACCCCGAGCGCGAGTACGTGCAGGTCGTGATGCCGCAAAAACTCGCGCTCGCGGCGCGCTACGCCGACACCGCATCGCTGGGGCTGGACATCCGCATCCTGTGGCGCACGCTACGGCTGTTGTTGCTGGCCCGATGAAGGCGACACCCTTTCGATGATCTGGCAACGCTTCGACGCCTTCCTCACGCTGCTGCGCCCGCGGCGGCGTGGCCTCTCGCTCGCGATCGACGGCCTGGTGATCGCCGCGTGCTAGCACATCACCTACCTGTTCCGGCTCGGCTTCGAGCGCTGGCACAGCGCGCGGCCGGGCTACGACGGCTGGGTGATGCTCGGCGTCGTGGCGCTCTACCTCGCGGTGTTCGCCGCGGCCGGCGTGCCGCGCGGCATGTGGCGCTTCTCGGGCTTCGGCGAGATCAAGCGGCTCACGCTGGCCTGCTTTGCGGCCGGGCTGCTGGCGGCGGTGGTGGTGCTGATGGCGCAACTGGTCGAGGTGCCGCGCGCGGTGCTGGCGCTGCACCCGGTGATTTCGCTGATGGGCCTGTGCACGGTGCGCATCGCCTACCGCATGCTCTACGAGCACATGCGCGGCCGGATTGCCGGCAACGCGATCGAGAAGCGTCGCGCGCTGGTGCTCGGCGCGGGCGACGCGGCGCGGTTGCTGGTGGCGGGTATCCAGCACGAAGGCTGGGTCGTGGTCGGGCTGCTCGACGACGACCCGGTGAAGCAGCGCTCGCGGGTCGGCGGTGTGCCGATCCTCGGCCCGCTGGCGTCGGTGAAGACGCACATCGAGCTGCAAGGCATCCCCCACCTTGTGCTGGCGATGCCCGGCGCCAGCGCGACGCAGCGGCGGCGGGCGATCGAGCTCGCGGCCGACACCGGGCTGCCGGTGCTCACCGTGCCTTCGGCACAGGAGCTGCTCGAAGGTGGGCAGGTCAGCCGGGTGCGCGACATCGAGCCCGAAGACCTGCTCGGGCGCGAAGCGGTGCAGCTCGACGAGGCCGGCATCGCCGGGCTGATCTCGGGCAAGACCGTGCTCGTCACCGGGGCCGGCGGCTCGATCGGCTCCGAGCTGTGCCGGCAGGTGGCGCGCTACGGCCCGGCGCGGCTCGTGCTGTACGAGCTGAGCGAGTTCGCGCTGTACCAGATCGAGCAGCAACTGAGCGAGCTGCACCCGCACCTGCCACTGCTGCGGTTGATGGGCGACGTGAAGAACCTGGCCCACCTGCGGGCTACGTTCAAGGCGCAGCGACCGCACGTCATCTTCCACGCCGCCGCGTTCAAGCACGTGCCGCTGATGGAGGCCGACAACGCCTGGGCCGCGGTGCAGAACAACACGCTCGGCACCTGGCATGCCGCGCTGGCCGCGGCCGAGGCCGGCGCCGAGCGCTTCGTGCTGATCTCGACCGACAAGGCCGTCAACCCGACCAACGTGATGGGCGCGACCAAGCGTGCCGCCGAGATGGTGCTGTCGCAGTTGGCGGTGCGGGGCCACATGACGCGCTTCGCCGCGGTGCGCTTCGGCAACGTGCTCGGGTCGAGCGGCAGCGTGATCCCGAAGTTCACCGAGCAGATCGCCCGCGGCGGGCCGGTCACGGTGACGCACCCCGACATCACGCGCTACTTCATGACCATCCCGGAAGCGGCGCGCCTCGTGCTGCAGGCTGCGGCGCTGGCCGAGAGCGGGCAGGTCTATGTGATGGACATGGGCGAGCCGGTGCGGATCGTCGAGCTGGCGCGCGATTTGATCCGCCTCTCGGGCCACCAGCCCGACGAGATCGGGATCGTGTTCTCCGGCCTGCGGCCGGGCGAAAAGCTGTACGAGGAACTGCTGGCCGACACCGACCGCACGCTGCCCTCGGCGCACCCGCGGCTGCGCATTGCGCAACTGCATGAGCACGCGGATGGGGCGTGGATGAGCCGCTTGCTCGACTGGCTGGCGCGCGCCGAGGCGCCCGCATCGCCCGAGGCGTTTCGGCGCGAGCTGCGCGGCTTCGTGCCCGAATATCGGGCGGGATGAAGGGCAAGCGGCCTCGGAAAGTGTCCTGTTTGTCATTGCAAATTGATCGCTGCATGTGCAAAATGCAAGGATGCTGAACCGACAACTGCAACCCCTGATCGAGCGCCGGCTGAGCCAGACGCCCGCCGTGGTGCTGCTCGGGCCGCGCCAGGTCGGCAAGACCACGCTGGCCCGAACCATTGCCGCGCAGCATCCGAACGCGCTGGTGCTGGACCTCGAGCGCGAGTCGGACCGCGCCGCGATCCAGCAGCCCGAGCTCTTCTTCGCGGCGCACCGCGACCGCTTGCTGGTGCTCGACGAGGTGCAGCTCGCGCCAGACCTGTTTGCCGCGCTGCGGCCCGAGATCGACGCCGACCGCCGGGCCGGGCGCTTCCTGTTGCTCGGCTCGGCGTCGGGCGACTTGCTGCGCCAGTCCGGCGAGTCGCTCGCCGGCCGCGTGAGCTACCTCGAACTCACACCGCTGCTGGCCGCCGAGGTGGCCGTGACCGAACTCGCCGGCCTGCAATCGCTGTGGCTGCGCGGCGGCTTCCCCTTGAGCTACCTCGCGCCCGACATCGATGCGTCCTTCGCCTGGCGGCAAGACTTCATCCGCACCTTCCTCCAGCGCGACCTGCCCGGCATGGGCGTGCGCGTGCCGGCTGAAACGCTGCGCCGCTTCTGGCAGATGCTGGCCCACTTGCAGGGCCAGTTGTTCAACGCCTCGCAACTCGGCCTGTCGCTCGGCGGCGCGTCGCACACCACGGCCGCGCGCTACCTCGACGTGCTGGTCGACACGATGATGGTGCGCCGCTTGCCGCCGCACCTGGCCAACGTCGGCAAGCGCCTCGTCAAATCGCCCAAGGTGTACCTGCGCGACAGCGGCCTGCTGCACGCGCTGCTGGGCCTGGCGACGGTGCAGGATTTACAGGGCCACCCGATCGCCGGCGCATCGTGGGAAGGCTTTGTGGTCGAGCAGGTGGCGGCCGCGCTGCCCCCCGATGCCCAACTGAGCTTCTACCGCACGGCAGCCGGCACCGAGCTGGATCTCGTCATCGAGCACGGCCGGCGCAAGCTCGGCGTGGAAATCAAGTTCTCGTCCGCCCCCAAGCCGACCAAGGGCTTCTGGCAGGCGCTGCAAGATTTGCAGATCGACAGCGCCTGCGTTGTGGCGCCCGTGACGCGCAGCTACCCGCTGGCCGAGGGTGTCGATGTGCTGCCGCTGGCCGAACTGAAATCGTTTCTCGACGCTTGAGCCGGCGCCCGCCGTCTCAGCGCCGAAACACCAGCCACTTCGGCGTCTTGAAGCGCACGATGCTCGCGTACAGCAGCACGTACGACACCATGAACAGGAACAGGAACACGGTGAGCACGAAGGTGTTGTTCCACCACAGCACCGCCGGGATCACCGACAGCAGGCACAGCAGCCAGAGATAGGGCGACGTGAGCGAGTTGCGCTGCGTCTGCCGCCGTTCGGCCGTTTGCCCCTCGGTCCAGCGCACCAGGCGGCGGTGGACGAGCGTGTGCAGGTGGATGCCGTCGGGCGCGCCGGTGGCCACGCCGCGCACGAACTTGCGCCGGTACATGGTGAAGATCGTCTCGAAGATCGGGTAGGCGCAGAGCAGCAGCGCAAAGATCGGCGAGACGCCGGGGTTGCGGATCAGCAGCAGCACGCTCAGCTCGGCCAGCAAGAAGCCCAACAGGTAGGCCCCGCCGTCGCCGAGAAAGATCAAGCCGGCAGGGAAGTTCCAGACGAAGAAGCCGAGCACCGCGCCGGTGCCGATCAAGGCGGCCGTGAAGACCAGCGTGTCGTTGACCTGGAACGCCACGTAGGCAATGGCCAGCAGCATCATCAGCACGCACATCGAGGCCAGGCCGTTGAAGCCGTCGATGATGTTGATGGCGTTGGCCACGCCGGTCACGACCAGCACCGTCAGCGCCACCGCGAACGGCGCGAACACGATCAGCGAATCGACGCCCGGGATGTGGGTGCGGCGCAGCACCGCGTCGAGCAGCCACGCCGCGAGCCCGGCCGAGACCGCGGTGAAGAACAGCCGGCCGCGCGGCGAGACGGCCTTGGTCAGGTCTTCGGCCAGGCCCGAGACGAAGGCCGGCAGGCTGCACAGCAGCAGCAGCCAGAGCATGTGCGCCTCTTCGCGGCCGGTGAACTGCGCCATCGCAGCGCTGCCCACCATCGCCAGAAAGATGCCGACGCCGCCGATGCGCGGCACCGCCACCGAGTGGAACTTCTGCGGGCCCGACAAATCATGGTCGGCCGAACGGTGCGCATGCTGTGCGCCCGAACGCACCACCAGCAGGGTGACCACCATCGAGATGAGGAAGCTCAGGACCAGGAATGTCATGTCGGGCGCAGGCGGGAAGTGACGGATTATCGGCGCCCCGGAGGCGCGCCCCGGCGTGGCCTCAAGGGGCGGCGGCCGGGGCGAGCTCGGCCAGCCAGGTCTCGAGTGAACCGATCAGGGTCGTGCGGTCGAACTCGCGCTGGCAGCAGGCGCGCGCCCGTTCGCCCATGGCCTGGCGGTCGCTGGGGGCCATGGCGGCCAGGCGCAATGCGAGCGCGGCCAGTTGGTGGCCCTGCCCGGCCGGGCAGACCAGGCCCGCGCCG
>JANOVJ010000410.1:0-2004 GCA_031417295.1 bacterium
TCGCATTGCCTGCAGGTGTTCGGCGGCCACGGCTACATCCGCGAATGGGGCATGGAGCAGTTCGTGCGCGACGCGCGCATCAACATGATCTATGAAGGCACCAACACCATCCAGTCGCTGGACCTGCTGGGCCGCAAGGTGCTGGCCGACAACGGCGCCAAGCTGAAGAAGTTCGGCAAGATCGTCGCCGCGTTCGTCGAGGAAGAAGGCACCAGCGAGGACATGCAGGAGTTCGTCAACCCGCTCGCCGACCTGGGCGACAAGGTGACGAAGCTCACCACCGAGATCGGCATGAAGGCCTTTGGCAACGCCGACGAGGTGGGCGCAGCGGCGGTCGACTATCTGCGCATCTGCGGCCACCTGGTGTTCGCGTATCTTTGGGCGCGGATGGCCAAGCTGGCGCTGGAGAAGCAGAATTCGGACGATCCGTTCTACAAGGCCAAACTCGCCACCGCGCGGTTCTACTTCGCCAAGCTGCTGCCCGAGACGGCGATGCTGATCCGCACCGCACGCGCGGGTGGAAAGACAATGATGGACGTCGAAGAAGCGTTCTTCTGACCGCCCCTATCCCCAAAATCCCAAAACCCTGGAGACACCCATGAAAACGCTGATCCTTGCCTCGACCCTGTGCCTGATGACGAGCCTGGCGCAAGCCCAGGCCACACCGGTCGGCACCTGGAAATCCATTGACGACGCGACCAAGAAAGAAAAGTCGCTGGTGCGCATCACCGAATCGGGCGGCGTGCTCACCGGCAAGATCGAGAAGCTGCTCGACCCGGCGACGCCGGCCGACGCGGTGTGCGACAAGTGCGGCGACGAGCGCAAGGACAAGCCCATCCTCGGCCTGACCATCATCAACGGCGTGAAGAAGAGCGCGAGCGCCGAGGACCTCTGGGACGGCGGGCAGATCCTCGACCCGAACGACGGCAAGCTCTACAAGGTGCGCCTGAGCCCGGTGGACGGTGGCAAGAAACTCGAAGTGCGCGGCTACATCGGCATGCCGCTGCTCGGCCGCACGCAGACGTGGATCAGAGTTGAATGAACTTCCCCAACAGAGAACCCGCCATGAATCGATTCAACGTTCGCAAGGTCGCCGTGCTCGGTGCCGGCGTGATGGGCGCACAGATTGCGGCGCACTTGGTCAACGTCGGCGTGCCGGTCGTGCTGTTCGACCTGCCGGCGAAAACCGGGCCGAAGAACGGCATCGTCACGAAGGCCATCGACGGCCTGAAGAAGCTCAAGCCCGCGCCGCTGGGGATCGCGGAAGATGCGGTGCTGATCGAGCAGGCGAACTACGAAGAGCACATGAGCGTGCTCGCCGGATGCGACCTGATCATCGAGGCCATCGCCGAGCGCATGGACTGGAAGCTCGAGCTGTACCAGCGCATCGCGCCGCACATCGCGCCGCATGCGATCGTGGCCAGCAACACCTCGGGGCTGTCGATCACCAAGCTCTCGGAAGCGCTGCCGGAAGAGATCAAGCCGCGCTTTTGCGGCATCCACTTCTTCAACCCGCCGCGCTACATGGCCCTCGTCGAGCTGATCGCGACGCCGACCACGCAGCCGGAAATCGTCGATCAGCTCGAAGCCTTCGTCACCACCGCGCTGGGCAAGGGCGTGGTGCGGGCCAAGGACACACCGAACTTCATCGCCAACCGGGTCGGCATTGCCGGCATGCTGGCGACGATGAAAGAGGCCGAGACCTTCGGCCTCAGCTACGACGTGGTCGATGACCTCACGGGCAAGAAGCTCGGCCGGGCGAGCAGCGGCACCTTCCGCACCGCCGACGTGGTCGGGCTGGACACGATGGCGCACGTGATCAAGACGCTGCAGGACAACCTGGCCGACGATCCGTTTTTCCCCAGCTACGCCACGCCGCCGGTGCTGGCAGCGTTGAGCGGCAAGGGTGCCCTGGGCCAGAAGACCGGTGCCGGCTTTTACAAGAAGGTGGGCAAGGACATCCTGCGCCTGGATCCGGCCAAGCAGGACTACGTGCCTGCCACC
>JANOVJ010000411.1:0-1848 GCA_031417295.1 bacterium
GATCAGGATCTCGCCGTACTTCGACAGCTCCACCGTGCCACGCAGCCACTCGGTGTTGGGCACCAGGCCGATCTGCACGAACACGCCTTCGAGCGCCACCTGGTGCATCGCTTCGCTCGCACGGTCCTTGTAGATCAGGCCGTTGACGCGGCCGTCGGCACCGGTGATTTCGGTCGTCTGCGCGCCGGTGTGAATCGCCACGTTCGGCAGGCTGTTGAGCTTGTTCACCAGCACTGCGTCGGCCTTGAGCTGGTCGGCAAACTCGATCAGAGTCACGTGGCCGACCACGCCGGCCAGGTCGATCGCGGCCTCGACGCCGGAGTTGCCGCCGCCGATCACGGCCACGCGCTTGCCTTTGAACAACGGGCCGTCGCAGTGCGGGCAGTAGGCCACGCCCTTGTTCCTGTATTCCTGCTCGCCGGGCACGTTCACGTTGCGCCATCGCGCGCCGGTGGCCAGCACCACCGAGCGGCTCTTCAGCGCCGCCCCGTTGGCCAGCGTCAGCGTGATCTCGCCCCCGTTCGTCGGCGAGGGCTCGATGGCGGTGACGCGCTGGCTGTTCATGATGTCCACGCCATAGCTGCGCACCTGCGCCTCCATCGCGGCGGCGAAGGTCGGGCCTTGCGTCTCCTGAACCGAAATGAAGTTCTCGATCCCCATCGTGTCGAGCGTCTGCCCGCCGAAGCGCTCGGCCACCACGCCGGTGCGGATGCCCTTGCGCGCGGCGTAGACCGCTGCCGCGGCACCGGCCGGGCCGCCGCCGACGATCAGCATGTCGAAGGCCTGCTTCGCACCCAGCTTGGCGGCATCGCGCGCCGCGGCGCCGGTGTCGATCTTGGCCAGGATGTCGGCCAGCTCGATTCGGCCCGAATGAAACATCGTGCCGTTCAGGAAGACCATCGGCACGGCCATGATCTGCCGCGCCTCGACCTCGGCCTGGAACAACCCGCCGTCGATGGCCACGTGACGAATGCGCGGGTTCAGCACCGCCATCAGGTTCAGCGCCTGCACCACGTCCGGGCAGTTGTGGCAGCTCAGTGACAGGTAGGTCTCGAAGACGAAGTCGCTGCCGTCGTCAGCAAGCAATGCCTGAATCTGTTCGATCACATCGGCCTCGACCTTCGGCGGGTGGCCACCGGCCTGCAGCAGCGCCAGCACCAGCGAGCTGAACTCATGGCCCATCGGGATGGCGGCGAAGCGCACGCCCATGTCTGCCCCGACCCGGCTGATCGAGAACGACGGGCGACGTGCATCGTTGCCGTCGTGCCGCACCGCGATCTTGTCGCTGAGCGCACCGATCTCGTCGAGCAGCTCGCGCATCTCTTGCGAGGCCGGGCGGTCATCGAGCGAGGCCACCAGTTCCACGGGCTGCGTCACGCGCTCGAGGTAGGCCTTGAGCTGGGCCTTGAGGTTGTCGTCCAACATGCTGGATGTCCTTCTGGGTGGCGTTGGGGCGTGTCTGTTCCGGCCCGGTCGACAGCCCGCACCGATGGCCCGGCTGGCTGTCGACAGGGCCCGAAGGTCCTGTCGAGTCTTGAAGGCTTGGCGGCTTAGATCTTGCCGACCAGGTCCAGCGACGGGGTCAGCGTCTTGGCGCCTTCCTGCCACTTGGCCGGGCACACCTGGCCGGGGTGCTTGGCCACGTACTGGGCAGCCTGGACCTTGCGCAAGGTTTCCTTCACGTCGCGCGCGATCGCGTTGTCGTGAATTTCGGCGGTCTTGATGATGCCGTCGGGGTTGATCACGAACGTGCCCCGCAGTGCCAGGCCTTCCGCGTCGATGTGCACGCCGAACATGCGGGTCAGCGTGTGGGTCGGGTCACCGACGAGCGGGAACCGCGCCTTGCCG
>JANOVJ010000412.1:0-4701 GCA_031417295.1 bacterium
TTGGTTTTGGCAAGACGGTGACTCACAATCTGGCGCTGTTGCGTTGCCAGCGCCAATTGCTCGAGATTGGCGCGCCGCTGCTGGTGGGTTGGTCGCGCAAGTCGATACTCGGCGCTCTGACCGGCAAAGGCGTGCAGGATCGGCTGGCGCTCAGCGTGGCAGCCGCACTGCTTGCGGTGCAACGCGGGGCACGTGTCGTGCGTGTGCATGATGTGGCGGCCACCGTCGATGCGCTGGCCTTGTGGCGAGCGGTCGAAGACAACAACAAGGCGGAAGAAGAATGACCAGACGCTACTTCGGCACTGACGGCATCCGCGGCACGGTGGGCCAGGAGCCGATCACGCCCGACTTCATGCTGCGCTTGGGTCATGCGGTCGGTCGGGTATTGAAGCAATCCTCGGCACGACCCTCGGTGGTGATCGGCAAGGACACCCGCATCTCGGGCTACATGATCGAGTCCGCGCTCGAAGCCGGATTCGCTTCGGCCGGTGTCGATACGCTCCTGTCGGGGCCGCTGCCCACACCCGGCGTGGCCTATCTGACCCGCGCATTGCGGCTCGATCTTGGGGTCGTCATCAGTGCCTCGCATAATGCCTTTGCGGACAACGGGATCAAGTTTTTCTCGGCCAGCGGGCAGAAACTACCCGACGCGTGGGAGCAGCAGGTCGAAGCGGCGTTAGAACAGCCAGCCCAATGGGTCGATTCCGCAGGCCTGGGCCGAGCGCGCCGGCTCGACGATGCGCGCGGGCGCTACATCGAGTTCTGCAAGGGCAGCTTCGGCAGCGAGCTCTCGTTGAAGGGCCTGAAGATCGTTGTCGACGCCGCGCACGGCGCGGCCTACCAAGTTGCGCCCGATGTGTTCCACGAACTCGGTGCCGACGTGGTGGCGATCGGCTGTGCGCCTGATGGCGCGAACATCAACGCCGGCTTCGGCGCCACCGCGCCCGAAGCGCTGGTGCGCACGGTGCGCGAAACCGGCGCCGACTACGGCGTGGCGCTCGATGGCGACGCCGACCGGCTGCAACTCGTAGACGCTGCGGGCCGGCTCTACAACGGCGACGAACTGTTGTACGTGATGGTCGGCGATCGCCTCGACCAGGGCCACGCGGTGCCCGGTGCCGTGGGCACGCTGATGACGAACCTCGGCGTCGAGCATGCGCTGAAAGAACGCGGCGTGGCCCTTGTTCGGGCCAAGGTCGGCGACCGCTACGTGCTGGAAGAGCTCAACGCGCGCGGCTGGCTGCTCGGCGGCGAAGGTTCGGGCCACCTGCTCGCGCTGGACAAGCACACCACTGGCGACGGCATCGTCAGCGCGTTGCAGGTTTTCAATGCGATCAGTCGCAGCGGGCGCAGCCTGCCCGAACTCCTCGCCGGAGTCACGCTGTACCCGCAGACGCTGATCAATGTGCGGCTGTCCGCCGGTGCAGACTGGAAGGGCAACCCTCGGCTCGCCGCCGAGCAGGTGCGCGTGCTGGCCGAACTCGGCGAACGCGGCCGGCTCCTGATCCGCCCTTCGGGCACCGAGCCGGTCGTGCGCGTGATGGTTGAGGCCAGTGACGCCGCCCTGGCCCAGGCCTGCGCGCGGCGCATGGCTGACGCGCTTCGCGACTGACGCCGGCTTCGCCGTGGCGGCGGTTGCTGCCAACTTGGCCCGGCCATGGTGCGTGTCCGTCCTGCGTCTTTGAGGCTTTTCTGCCGCACTGGCTCGGCCGCGCCAAGCCGTCGCTGTCACGCCGGCGCCACGGCACTGTCACAGAACTTTCACACGCGCAAATTACAGTCCAGTCACGCCCTCGAGCAACCCATTGGCAAAGGATCTGGACATGTCACGCACCCTCTCTCAGTTCGCCGGCGCAGCCGTGCTGGCGTTGGCCGCATGGCCGTTGGTCGCGCCGGCCCAGCCGGTGGTCAAGATCGACGGCTCGAGCACCGTGTTCCCCATCACCGAGGGCATCGCCGAGGACTTCCAGAAAATGAAGAAGGGTGCCGTCAAGGCGACCGTCGGCATCTCGGGCACCGGCGGCGGCTTCAAGAAGTTCTGCCGCGGCGAGACCGACGTGCAAAACGCCTCGCGCCCGATCCTGACCAAGGAGATGGAAGACTGCAAGGCGGCGGGCATCGAGTACTACGAACTGCCGGTGGCGTTCGATGCCTTGACGGTGGTGATGAACCCGAAGAACGCCTTCCTGAAGCAGATCACGGTCGAAGAGCTGAAAAAGATCTGGGAGCCCGCCGCGCAGGGCAAGGTGATGCGCTGGAACCAGGTCAACCCGGCCTGGCCCGACGCGCCGATCAAGCTCTTCGGCGCCGGTTCCGATTCAGGCACCTTCGATTACTTCACCGAGGCCATCACCGGCAAGGCCAAGGCCAGCCGAGGCGACTACACGGCGAGCGAAGACGACAACGTGTTGGTGCAGGGCGTGTCGCAAGACGTGAATGCCCTCGGCTACTTCGGCTACGCCTACTACGCCGAGAACCAGACGCGGCTGAAGGCCGTGCCGATCGTCGAGAAAGCCGGCAAGCCGGCCGTGCTGCCGAGTGAGGCCACGGTACTCGCCGGCACCTACCAGCCGCTGGCGCGGCCGATCTTCATCTACGTCAGCGCCAAGTCGCTGGCCAAGCCGGAGGTCAAGGAATTCGTCGACTTCTACATGAAGGAAGGCGCAAAGATTGCCAAGGAAGTGAAGTACGTGCCGCTGCCGGCCAAGGCCTACACGGTCAACTCGGAACACCTGGCCAAGGGCAAGAAGGGCACCGTGTTCGGCGGCGTAGCCGAGGTCGGCGTGACGATCGAGGAGTTGCAGGCGCGGGAAGCGAAGTAGCAGGGCTTTGCCGCGCGACCGGAGCCTAAAATGTCGGTTATCCCCTCCGCCCTTTCCGACGCCGTGATCCGACCCGCCAACGCGACCGGCGCCGCCAAACTGGCCGAGTTTGCGCGCCTCAAGGCAAGCCGCAAGCGGCGCGAAACCGCCATCGAGCTGGCGCTGCTGCTGGCCGCCTGCGTCTCGGTGCTCACCACCGTGGGCATCGTCTACGTGCTGGTCTCCGAGTCGCTGCAGTTCTTCAAGCACGTGCCGCTTTGGGACTTCCTCACCGACACCCAGTGGACGCCGCTGTTCTCGGACGCCCACTACGGCATCATGGTGCTGCTCTCGGGAACCATCACCAGTTCGGCGGTGGCGCTGCTGATCGCGATCCCGCTCGGCACCATCATCGCGATCTACCTGTCCGAGTTCGCTGGCTACAAGACGCGCGAGACGATGAAGCCGGTGCTCGAGCTGCTGGCCGGCGTGCCGACCATCATCTACGGCTACTTCGCGTTGCTCTTCATCACCCCGCTGATCCAGCGCATCTATCCCGACCTGCCGGGCTTCAACGTGCTCTCGGCCGGCATCGTGATGGGCATCATGATCATTCCCTACGTCTCGTCGCTGTCCGAGGACGCGATGCGGGCGGTGCCGATGAGCCTGCGCGAAGGCGCGTATGCGATGGGCGCGACGCGCTACCAGACCGCCACGACGGTGGTGGTGCCGGCCGCGCTGTCGGGCATCGCGGCGGCCTACATCCTGGGCATCTCGCGCGCCGTTGGGGAGACGATGATCCTGGCCGTCGCAGCGGGCATGCAACCGACGTTGACCTTCAACCCGCTCGAGCCTGCTGCCACGGTCACCTCCTACATCGTGCAGGTGGCGCTCGGCGACCTGCCGCACGGCAGCATCGGCTACCAGACGATCTTCGCCGCCGGCCTAACGCTGATGGTGCTGACGCTGGGCTTCAACCTGCTCGGCTACTGGCTGCGCCGCAAGTACCGCGAGGTGTATTGATATGTCGGCTGCCGTTTCCTCCCGAACCGAAAACCTGCGCGGCGTCATCCGGCGTCACAAGCGCTGGGACATGCTGTTCGGCCTGCTCGGCCTCGCCGCGTTGCTGCTGGCAGTGCTGACGCTGGTCGCGCTCTTCGCCGACATGGTGATGACGGGCGTGCCACGCCTGACAGGCGACTTTTTCACCAGCTTCCCGTCGCGCCGGGCCGGCGACGCGGGCATCCTGTCGGCCTGGGTCGGCTCGCTGCTGGTGATGGGCGTGACCGCGCTGGTGGCGGTGCCGCTGGGCGTGGCCGGCGCGATCTACCTTGAAGAGTACGCGCGCAAGAACTGGTTCACCGACATCATCGAGTTGAACGTCAGCAACCTTGCGGGCGTGCCCTCGATCGTCTACGGCCTGCTTGCGCTCGGCCTCTTCGTCTACGGCTTCGGGCTAGGGCAGAGCATCCTCACGGCCGGGTTGACGCTGGCGCTGCTGATCCTGCCGATCGTGATCGTCACCACGCGCGAGGCCTTGCGCGCGATTCCGCTGCACATCCGCGAAGCCGCCTACGGTTGCGGTGCGTCGCAGTGGCAGGTGGTGAGCCACCACCTCGTTCCCTACGGCCTGCCGGGCATCCTGACCGGGGTGATCATCGGCCTGTCGCGCGCGATCGGCGAGACGGCGCCAATCATCACCATCGGCGCGCTCACCTTCATCGCCTTCTTGCCACCGTTTCCCGGCAGCGGTGAACCGCCCGCCGGCCTGTTCGACTGGGCGCTTTCGCCCTTCACGGTGATGCCGATCCAGATCTTCAACTGGACTTCGCGGCCGGACCCGGCGTTCCAGCAGAACGCCGCCGCGGCGAGCTTCGTGCTGGTGATCCTCACTCTGTCG
>JANOVJ010000413.1:0-2750 GCA_031417295.1 bacterium
AGCACGCTTCGTAAGCTGACTCGTCGCAACTGTTTGAGTGGAGAGAGCGCAGCGAACGCAGCGAGTTTTGCGACGCGACCCCAAGCCGAGCACCGCAGCGAAGTCGGCGCGCAGCGGCGACCGCCACAGAGTGAGCCCCCAGCGGGCACCGCCCGCCGCGCGGCCCCGAAGCCAGGAGAACACGCACGAGCCCCGGCGGCAACGCCGCATCAGCCCACCAGAAGCTCGTAGCGTCAGACATGCTCATCGCCCCGCACTATTCCTCCTCCGGCCGCGCCTCGGCCGGCACGTCGCAAGCCTCCGGTGCTTCCATGTCGGCCAGCTCAGGCCAATGCGGGTAGCTCAGCAGGCGCGAGGTGTAGAGCCGGCTGTGCTCGGCCAGGTCGGCATCGCTCACCCGGTGCGCGCCGTGCATCACCAAAGGCGGCACGAAGCGCATCCCGCACAGCTCGGCTGTCTGCTCGTAGGGCGGCAGGAAGGCGTCGAAGAAGTAGCGGTTGTAGCTGTCGGGGCGGTAGGAATCCTGCGGCCCGCCGGTGGAGGCCACGAGCCACAGGTCCTTGCCCTTCAGCGCTTCGCCACCGGGACCGTAAGCCCAGCCGAAGGTGAGCACGTCGTCGACCCACAGCTTCATCAGCGCCGGCATGTTGTACCAATGGATCGGGTGCTGCCACACGATGAGGCGCGAACGTGCCAGCGCGGCCTGTTCGGCCTCGATGTCGATCAGGTAGTCGGGGTACAGCGCGTACAGGTCGCGCACCTCGACATCGCGTGCGTTCAACGCGGCGGCGGCCTGCGTCAACACGCGGTTGACGCGCGAATTCTCGATGTGGGGGTGCGCGGCAAGAACGAGGACGTCGGCCATGGATGCGGGCTGTGGGGGGAATCGGCTCGGGTTGTTCGCTAGCGCCCGCACGGCGAGCGCCGCTACCATACCCGCAAAACAACGGAGGCGCAGATGCCGGTGATCGTGGTCGCCAACCCGAAGGGCGGGGTCGGCAAGAGCACGCTCGCGACCAACCTCGCGGGCTACCTGGCGCGCCAGGGCCACGCGGTGATGCTGGGCGACGTGGACCGCCAACAGTCGGCGCGCGGCTGGCTCGCGCTGCGGCCGGCCGGGCTGCCCGCGATCACCACCTGGCAGGTCCAGCATGGGGATGTGGTGCGCCCGCCCAAGGGCACCACGCATGCCGTGCTCGACACCCCGGCCGGCCTGCACGGCAAGCGCCTCGACGAGGTGATGAAGCTCGCCGACAAGGTGCTGATACCGCTGCAGCCGAGCCTCTTCGACATCCGCGCCACGCACGACTTCGTGCAGCAATTGAAGGCGCACCGGCGCAGCAGCAAGGTCCAGCTCGCGCTGGTGGGCATGCGGGTGCGCGAAGGCACCATCGCCGCCGAGCAACTGCGCGGCTTCCTCGGCAAGCTGGACGCTCCGGTGCTGGGCTATCTGCGCGACACCCAGAACTATGTGCATCTGGCTGCGCGGGGGCTCACGCTATGGGACGTGGCAGCGGGGCGCGTCGAGCGCGATCTGGAACAGTGGCAATCGATCATCAACTGGGCTGAAGGAGCCGCACCATGAGAAGCTTCGAGAAGGGTTCCGACCTGCAAGCACTGGTCGGCCAGCACATCGCCGACAGCGACTGGATCACGGTCGACCAGCAACGCATCAACCTGTTTGCCGACGCCACCGGTGACCACCAATGGATCCACATCGACCCGGTGCGCGCGGCCGCCGGGCCGTTTGGCACGCCCATCGCCCACGGTTTTCTCACGCTGTCGCTGCTGCCTGAAATGGCGGCCAGCGCGATGGAAGTGCGCGACACCCGCATGGGCGTGAACTACGGGCTGAACAAGGTCCGTTTCCCGGCGCCGGTGCCGGTGGGCAGCCGGCTGCGCGGGCGCTTCAAGCTGCTCTCCTACGAGCCGATCGAAGGCGGCGCGCAGGTGACGATGGAGGTCTCGATGGAGCGCGAAGGCTCGGCCAAGCCGGTCTGCATTGCCGAGTCGGTGGCGCGGCGCTACACCTGAGGATTTAGCGGCGTTAGGGGGCCGGCCCGGCCGGACCTTTCGGCTACGATGCGGCGGCGCTCACAGATTTACACATCGCGCGCGTTTGCCGAGGGCTTTGCCATGAAGGTGCTGCTGGTTGACGACCACCCGCTGATCCTGTCTGCGCTGCAGGCGGTGATCCAGGGGCTCGGCGATGACGTGACCGTGATCGGCGCCGGCACGGCCCGTGCCGCGCGCGAGGCATTGAAGGCCAGCACCGACTACGACCTGGTGCTGCTCGACCTGCAACTCGGCGACGCCGATGGCTTCGAGATGCTGATCGAGTTCCGAGCCGACTACCCGGCGCTGCCGGTGGTGATCGTCTCCGCCTCCGACCGCACCGCCGACGTGATTCGCGCGATCGACCTCGGCGCGATGGGTTTCGTGCCCAAGCGGGCCAGCAACGAATCGCTGTTCGAGGCCCTGAACATGGTGATGCTGGGCGGCATCTACATCCCGCCGATGACCTTCGGCTCCGAGCCGCCCGGCCCCAAGCCCGAGGGCGACACGGTGCCGAGCTACCTGGCCATCGTGCGCGAGCAGGCTAACGGCAGCGACCCGCAACCGCGCCAGTCGCTGGCCACGATCGGCCTCACGCCGCGCCAGACCGACGTGCTCGGCCTGCTGCTGCAGGGCAAGCCGAACAAGCTGATCGCGCGCGAACTCAACCTCTCGGTCGAGACCGTGAAAGACCA
>JANOVJ010000414.1:0-12811 GCA_031417295.1 bacterium
TTCGGCTACGCCGCCACCGACGGCAAGCACTTCTGGCTCGCGCCGCGCGTGCTGCGCCTGGGCCAGAGCTACCTTGGCGCGGCGCGCCTGCCGCGGCTGGTGCAGCCCTTCATCCAGCGGGTGTCGATGCAGTGCGGCGAGACGGTCAACGTGAGCGTGCTTGACGGCCATGAGGTGGTCTACGTGGCGCGCAGCAACCCGCCGCGCCTGGTCTCGATCGGCTACCACGTCGGTACCCGCGCGCCGGCGCATGTGACGACGCCGGGCGTGGTGATGCTGTCGACCTTTGGCAAGGAGGCGCTCGACGGCTGGATCGCCGTGCACGAATTCACCAGCTTCACCGTTCACACCGTCACCGACCCGGCGAAGTTTCGCGACGATGTGCTGGCGGCGCGGGCGATGAGCTACTGGATGACGACGCAGCAACTCGACCTCGGCTTGCGCGGCATCGCGATGGCGCTGATCGATCGCCACGGCGACTGCAAGGGGGCCATCGGCATGACGCTGCAATCGCAGGCCTACAGCGTCGACGACATGACCGCGAAGCTGCTGCCCCTGCTCCGCGAGGCGGCGCAGTCGCTGCGGCCGCTGCTGTAGCGCCGTGCGGCGGGGCCCCGGCCGCGGGCGTCGGCGGTGAACGGCGCTTTCGCGATCTATCCGGCCCCGCCGTCCCGCCGCGGCCGCGCCTGCACGGCAAGAATCACCGGCACCAGGATCGCCGCTACCAGCCCGGCGGCGAAGCCGTTGTTGTAGAGCACCAGCCCGCCATGCAGGTGGCCCACGCTCTGCGCCACCGACGAGTGCAGGAAGCCGGCGACGATGCCCCAGTGCCAGCCAAAGCGGCCGGCAATCGGCGCCAGCGTGGTGCCGAACAGCGCGGCGAGCACAGCCGAAGGATCGTCGGCCGCCCAGGGTTTGGCGAGCGAGCCGATGAACACCCCGAGCATGATCGGCAGGATGTTTTTCGGGTGCTTGCCGTAGGCCGAAAAGCCGACCACGGTGAGGATGGCGCCGATCGTCGGGCCGTTCAGATCGCTGCCGACCAGCAGCACGTAAGCGGTGCCCATTGCGCCGGTCAGGCTCATGTTCAGCAGGGTCGGGCCGATGCCGGCCAGGGCGACGAAGTCGGTCGGCGACTGGCCCGGCAGGCGAACGATGCGGCGCACCTGCGCCACGGCATGGCGGTCCAGCAACAGCCCGCCGCCTGCCATCGCGACGAACATCAGCGCGAGCGCCCCGCCGAGCAGCGGGTTGTTGCCGGTGGTCCAGATGAAGACCGGGTCGGGCACGAACCCGTACGACTTGTAGACCGCCACCACCACCGCACCGATGATGCCGGCCGCGAAGCCGATGTTGTAGAGCGTGTAGCCCATGTGGGCCTTGAACAGCTGCGCCGCGACGGGCACGAGCACGAAGCCGATCGTCAGCGTGGTGACGCTGGCGAGCGGCAGGCTCACGCTCATCGGCAGTGCCGAGCTGAACAGCACCTCGGTGAAGATCGGCGCCAGCGCGGCGCCGAAGAACGCGGTGTTGAGGTGGGTCGCGAAGCGCTCCTGCTTGAACCGGGTGTAGAGGTAGACGCCGAGCACGATGAACCAGACATTGAGCAGGTTCTTGCCAAACAGCGCGAAGCCGAGCACCAGGAACAGGCAGGCGATCGACGAGCCGCCGATGGCGGCGCCCGAGAAGCCGTAGAAGCCGATCGCCAGCAGCGTCAGCAGCCCGGCATTCACGAACGCCGCACCGATGCCGCCGACGCCGATGTAGTCGGTGATCAGCGTGTCGCGTGAAGTCAGGATGCGGGCCAGGCCGCGCCAGATCTCCGCGGGCGTATCGACGCAAAAGCCGAACCCGATGAAGGCCAGCGGGAACAGCGAGACGATCAGCAGCAGCGTCCGGTTCGAGTGCCCCACGGGATCGCGTTCGTGGCCCCCGTGGCCCGCCGCGGCGTCGCTCATGTCGGCGTCGGCCCTTCGAAGTGCTGGCGTGGCAGCAGGAACAGCCACGACGCGAGCACGAACGGCGCCGTCAGCGTGGGCAGGCCGAGCGGGATCAACGCGACGTTCATGGCGCCTTGCGCGATCACCGTGAACACCGTGCCGAGCGCGGTGTACACCACCACGCGCGGGCTCGGCCGGTAGAACACGCTGCCGAGCGCAATCGCGGTGAGTACCGGGCTGAAGCCGAGCAGGCCGGCCGAGATCAGCTCGCTTTCGGCGCCCAGCGCATGCGCGGTGGTCACGGCCAGCAGCGCGCCGGCCACGGCGAACACCGCCGCTGCCGGTGAACTCACCGCCAGGCCGGCCAGCAGCAGCAGCGCCGCAATGCCGCTGCCTTTGAGGAACACCTGCGAGATGCTCTTGACAACCCCTTGCGCGAAGCCGGCCAGGTCGAGCGGGTTCGCCGCGGCCGGGTCGATCGCCACGACCTCGCCGCTGAACGGCAGTGCGCTGCCGTCGAGCCCGGCGAAAGCATAGGTGGCCAGCAGCAGCAGCCAGGTCGTCAGCACGAACGGGAAGGTGAGGGCGGCCACGCCCCAGGTCTTGACGACGTTGGCCGTTGCCAGCATCACCACCACCGAGACCGCGGCACCGAGCACGACATAGGCCCACAGCAAAGGCGACGGGGCCAGAAAGGTCGGCAGCGCCAGGCCAACCAGGATGCCGTTGTAGCCGTAGAGCCCGGCTGCCAGGCCGGCGGCGTCAACGTGCAGCCACTGCGCTGTCAAGGTCGCGACGATCAAGCCGAGCAGGCCGCCGATGAACACCTCGGGCACGCCCGCAGCGAACGAACCCCAGCCGATCGCGGCCAGAAACAGCGCTCCGCTGAGCGGGTGGTTCTGGAACATCACCTGCCCGGTGCCACGCAGGTTGATGTCGATGAAGCGCAGGGCGCGCGACGATGCGCACAGCCGTTCCCACGCTGCCAGCAGTTCTTGCATTGCCGTCTCCTCCTGAAAGATGCCGAACGACGGGCCGCCGCGGCGAGCGGCCTTACTCTTACTACTTGACCAGGGCCTTCTTCTTGTCGGCATAGTAGCGGGCGCGCGACGCGTCGCCTTTCAGGCGGTAGAGGTGCTCGAGCTCTTCGAAGACGTACTCGTCGGGGGCGCCGGCCGCCTCGCACGCTTGCTCCAGGCGCAATTGCAGCGCAAGGGCTTCGTCGATGCGGTTCAGCGAGCGCAGCGTCCAGGCCACCATCCAGTGGGCGACGCGCGTCGCTTCAGCGTCGGTGCCGGCTTCGCGCAGAACGAGGGCTCGCTGGAACTCGGCGAGTGCCTCGCCGTACCGGCCCAGCTCGTGCAGCGCATAGCCCACGTTGTTGCGCAGCGAGGCCTCCCACTTCCGGGCCGCGGGCTGGGAAGAAGCCAGTGCCACGGCGAGCGCTTCGCTGCCCCATTTGAGCTGGTCGGCCGGCGCCGTGTCGACGAAGGCCAGCATGTGAAGGGCGTCGATGGCCAGGTCGTCGAGCCGCGCTGCCTTGGCAAGCGCGAAGGCCTGGAGATAGGCGGCTCGGGCGAGTTCCCTGGCTTCGGCAGTCTGCGACTCGGGCGAGTGCTTGGCCGAGGCGAAGGTCCGGCCCCACTCGAGCGCGTACCTGACACGCACTTCCGAGCCGGCGTTCGCGACGCGCGGTTCGATGCCTTCGAGAATGCTCCTGGCCTGGGCAAAGTTGCCTCGCAGGCCGTAGGTTCGGGCGATCTGCGTTTGCAGGATGAGCGCATCGTCGCCGGTTGCGGTGGCCAGCGCGCCGCGGAACCGCGCCTCGCTCACGTCGGGTTGGCTGAAGTCCCACAGCGGCGCGAGGTCCAGGGCCGCGGCGGGGACTGCAAAGATGAGCGCTGCGATGCCGAACGAGAGGCTGCGATTCATGGCAAGCGCCGCAAAGGGCGGGTCGGTTGAGAGTCTGTGGGCAGAGCGTCGCACGCGTTCGGCATTGTTGTTGAGAGACCCGCCGAGCGACAACGGCAGACAAACCAGAGGCGCCAAAACCAAGGCCGAAGGTGACTTCCCGCACCTTCCATTTGTAAAGGTTTTATTTGTACAGTTGACTGGCACAAACAAGTGGCATAAACTGATCGCATGGCTTCGGAATTCACTCCCAAACGTTTTTCGCTGGAAGAACTCGCCACGCTGGCCGGCCTGACGCCGCGCACGGTGCGCTACTACATCCAGCAGGGCCTGCTCGACCGGCCCGAGGGCGAGAAGCGTGGCGCGCACTACCTGGGCCGGCACCTCGACCAGTTGCTGCAGGTGCGGCGCTGGACGGACGCGGGCTTGAGCCTGGAGCGCATCGCCGAGCTGGTGGCGGGCGCGCCGGGCGAGCCGCCGCCGCGCGCGGCGCGGCCGGGCAGCGTCGAGGTGTGGAGCCGCGTCACGCTGGCCGACGGGCTGGAGGTGAATCTGGAACCAGGCCGGGCCGGGCTGTCGGCCGAGCAGGTGCGTGCGCTGGTGCGCCGCATCACCGAGGCGTACCGCGATGTGCGCGCAACCAAGAAGGACGAAGAATGAAGAACTTCCCTCAGGCCGTCGGCATGTTCGCGCTCGATCGCGCGCTGGCCTCACCAGCACTTCAGAGCGTGCACGCCAGCGGCCGCCTCGACGGCCTGCTGTTCGATCTGACCGTGCGCCAGACCTACCGCAACGCGGGCAAGCGCACGCTCGAAGTCGTCTACACCTTCCCGTTGGCCAGCGGTGCGGTGTTGCTCGGCCTCGATGTGGAACTCGGCGGCAAGCGGCTGGCCGGCGTGGTGCAAGCCAAGCCCGACGCCGAGCGCCGCTACGAACAGGCGATGGCCGATGGCGATTCGCCGATCCTGCTCGAGCGTGCTGCCGACGGCCTGTACACCGCGAACCTCGGCAACCTGAAGCCGGGCGACGAAGCGGTGATCGAGTACCGCTACTGCCAGTTGCTCGCCTTCGAGCAGGACCGGGTGCGCCTGTGCATCCCGACCACGATCGCGCCTCGCTACGGCAAGCCGGGCAGCGACACCACGGCCAGCCCGCATCAAATGCCGGAGGAAAGCCTTTTTGCCAAGTACCCGGTGAGCTTGACGCTCGACGTGACTGGCGCGCTGGCGCAGGGCGAGATCGGTTGCGCCACCCACCCGTGCAGCATCAAGCCCGCGCCGGGCGGCGTGCAGTTCGCGCTGGGCCGTGGCGCACGGATGGACCGCGACGTGGTGATCACCCTCGCCGTGCCGGCGCTGGCGTCGTTTGCACACAGCGTGGCAGACGACGCCGAGCGCGTGGTGCTGGCGTCGCTGCAGCCGCGCATGGCCCCGGTCGTGCGCGAGCGGATCGACCTCAAGCTGCTGGTCGATTGCTCGGGGTCGATGGCGGGCCAGAGCATCGCTTCGGCGCGCGTCGCGCTGCAGCACGTGGCGGACCAGTTGCGTGAGGCCGACAGCTTCAGCTTCAGCCGCTTCGGCAGCGAGGTGAAGCATGATTTCCAGCGCCTGGCGCCGGCACGTTCGGCCAACCTCAAGATGCTGCGCGCGAACATCGCCGCCACCGATGCCGACCTCGGTGGCACCGAGATGCACGCGGCGCTCGAATCGACCTTCGCCCTGCGCGGCAGCAGCGAGCCGGCTGATGTGTTGATCGTCACCGACGGCGAAATCTGGAACACCGAACCGCTGGTCGCGGCAGCGCGGGCCTCGGGCCACCGCATTTTCGCCGTGGGCGTGGGCGCGGCGCCGGCCGAGTCGCTGTTGCGCCGGCTCGCCGAAGCGAGCGGCGGCGCGTGCGAACTTGCCGCGCCGGGCGAGAGCTTGCAGGCCGCGATAGAGCGCATGTTTGCGCGCATCCGCCAGCAGGCCAGCACGCGGCTGCGCCTGCAATGGCGGATCGACGAAAGCCGCGACGAAAGCGACGACGAAACCATCTGCGCGCCGGGTTGGACGAGCCCCGTGCCGGTGTCGGTGTTCAGCGGCGACACGCTGCATGTGTTCGCGGGGTTCGCCGACCGCGCGCCCACGCACGTGCGCCTGTTCACCGAAGACGGCGCGAACGGCGAGCGCGAGATTGCGAGCGCGCGCATCGAGCTGCACTCGCAGGCTGGCGACACCCTGCCGCGCATGGCCGCGGCATCGCGCCTCGGCGCCTGCACCGAAACGCAAGCGCTGGCACTCGCGCTGCGCTACCAACTCGTCACCGAGCACACGCATTGCATCGTGGTTCACGAGCGCGCCGACGCCGACAAGGCGCATGAGTTCGCGCAGTTGCATCGAGTGCCACAAATGATGGCGGCGGGGTTCGGCGGCATGGGCAGGCTTGGCGGCGACCCGTTCGCGAGCGATCGCAGCGTCTTCGGAAATGTGTCGCACTCCGCGTTGCCAGTATCGGAGCCAGATCGCCTCTGCTTCAGCGTGAGTGACTCGAGCTATTTCGACTCGATCCTGGCCGGGCTCGATTCGCCCGATTCGACGCCAACCGTTCCAGCGTCAATAGAGGGCCTCCGAGCGGTGTTGGACATGGCGCTGCGCGCGCTGGAGGCGATGGACGAGCAGGAGGCCCTGCATGCAATGGCGGACTCGGACGAAGAAGCGGCGGGGTCGCTGGCCCGAACGCTGGACGCCTGCGGCGATGCACGCCTGGTCGACTGCATCGACGGTCTGTTCGCCTCCGGCTGGGCCCGTGCGCGGGCGTGGGCACTCTGGTTGCGCTGGATGCTCGATCTCACCGGCGCGGACGCGTCGCCCGAGGTGCGCAGCGCACTCACCGCGCTGACTGCGGGCGTGAGCGAAGCCCAGCGGGAAGATGCCGAGCAACGCTTTGAGGACCTCTGGAACGCTGGCCGCCCGCTTGGCGCGGGCCGGGTGGTCCGGCGTCTCCGTTCCCGGTCGTCCCAGGTGTAGCCGGAGGCGTGCGCAGAGGCGGGGTGGAGACGGTGCCAGCACGGATCATTGCTGGTCTCCTTGGCGCGGATGGAACAGCCCGCCACGCCACCGTCGAAGCCATGCTAGCGGCGTGATGGCGCGGCCGGCATCCCGCGTTCGCGGGGTTGGCCGTGAGGTAGGGGGGCTCTCGTGCCGCAACGGCTTGCGCGCCGGGCTCGCCCCTACAATCCGCGACCCCAATCCGAGACTTTTCATGTTCAAGAACGCACTGGTCTACCGCATCGCTCAATGGCAACCGCAAGCGCTGGCCGATCTGTCGGAGCGCCTGGGCGCACAACGCTTCATCGAGTGCGGCGCGACGCAGGCCGAATCGGCCGGCTGGGTCGAGCCGCGCGGCGAGCGCCATGGCGCGCTGGTCGAGGCTATCGGCGGGCAACTGATCTTCAAGCTGTGCACCGAGACCAAGGCCGTGCCGGCCGGCGTGGTGAAGAACCTGATCGAAGAGCGCCTGGCCGCGATCGAGGCGCAAACCGGCCGCCGGCCCAAGGGCAAGGCGGTGCGCGAGATCAAGGAACAACTCGTCCACGACCTGATGCCGCGCGCGTTTCCGAAGCGGGTGCAGACGTGGATCTGGATCGACCCCGCCGCGCAGTGGCTGATGGTCGATAGTGCCAGCGCGAAGCGCGCCGACGCGATCGTCACCCGGATGATGGCCGTGCTCGGCGGCGGCGCGCAGTTGCGCCCGTTGCAGACCGAGCTTTCACCCGCCACGGCGATGGCCGGCTGGCTGCTCGAACAGCAAGCGCCGCGCGGCTTCAGCATCGACCGTGAGTGCGAGTTGAAGCAGCCCGACAGCGAGAAATCGACCGTTCGCTACGCGCGCCATGGGCTCGACATCGACGAGGTGTCGGCGCACATCCGCCAGGGCAAGCTGCCGACGCAACTGGCGCTGACCTGGCGCAGCCGGGTCTCGCTGGTGCTGACCGAGGCGCTCTCGTTGAAGCGGATCGGCCTGCTCGACGTGGTGCTCGAGGGCGCACGGGCCGGCGCTGCAGAGGGCGGCTTCGATGCCGATGTCGCGCTCGTCACCGGCGAGCTGCGGCAACTGCTGCCCGATCTGATCGAGGCGCTAGGCGGCGAACCGGTGGTTGCGGGCGAGGCGGCGCCAGCGATGGCGCTGCAGGCGCGTGACCCGCTGCCCATCGCGGCATAGCCAAAGCCTGCGGCGGCGGAACTCCGGGTTAACGAGATTTCCACAATCCGACCGTCGGACAAAGATCGCGCCCTGCCAGCGTTGCAAGGAGTCCGACCAGTGCGGAGCACGAAGGGGCCCCCGTGAACCCGTGGCAGGACTGCCCGGTACCGGCGATGCGCCACGAGGCGCTGTACGGCGACCGGCTCGTGCGCTGCTTCGCCGAGCGGCCCGCCAGCCTGCACGCGATGTTCGAGCACGCCCGCGCCACGCGCGCCGGTCACGACGCGGTCGTCTGCGAAGGCCGGCGCTGGTGCTACGCCGAGGCGGGTGAAGAGGCTGATCGCTTGGCCGCGGGTTTTGCCGCAGAGGGCATTGCCGTCGGCGACCGGGTCTTGATGTTGCTCGGCAACCGGCCTGAATTCCTGTTCGTGCTGCTGGCCTTGCAACGGCTCGGCGCCATCACGGTGCCGGTCGGCGTGCGCGAGCAGCGGCCGGGGCTGGCCTACATGGCCGCGCAGTCCGGCGCCAGGGCGATCGTGTTCGACGACGAACTCGCCGAGCGCATTCCCGATGCCACCGAAGCACCGGCACTGCGGCTGCGCGTGGCCGCCTCTGGCCTCGCCGCATGGGCCGATCTGCGGCTTCCGGTCCCGCCCGCGGCCAGGTCGCGCGAGACCGACATCGCGGCGATCCTCTACACCTCGGGCACCACCGGCCACCCGAAGGGCGCGATGCTGACCCACCTTGCCATCGCCCATTCGGTGCTGCACTTCCAGGCCTGCATGGGCCTCGCGGCCGGCGACCGCTCGGCGCTGGCCGTGCCGGCGAGCCACGTGACGGGGCTGATCGCCGTCATTGGCGCGATGTGGCAGGTCGGCGGTGCCGTCATCGTCGTGCCCGAATTCAAGGCCGAGGCCTTCGTGCGCCTGCTCGCGCGCGAGCGCATCACCCACACGCTGATGGTGCCGGCCATGTACACGCTGTGCCTGCGCTGCGACGCGTTCGCGAGCGAAGACCTCTCGGCGTGGCGCATCGGCGGCTTCGGCGGTGCGCCGATGCCTGTGGCGACGATCGACGCGCTGGCCGCGCGCCTGCCCGGGCTGACGCTGCACAACGCCTACGGCGCCACCGAAACCACGTCACCGGCGACGCTGATGCCGCGCGGGCTGACCCGCGCCCATGCCGATTCTGTCGGCGTCGCGCTGCCCGCCGCCGACATCCGCGTGATGGACGATAACGGGCGCGAAGTGGCGCCTGGCCAAACCGGCGAACTCTGGATCGGCGGCCCGATGGTGGTGCCCGGCTACTGGGCCAATCCGGATGCCACGGCCGCCTCGTTCACGGCCGGCTACTGGCATTCGGGCGACCTGGGCTCGGTCGATGCGCAGGGCTTCGTGCGCGTCTTCGACCGCAAGAAAGACATGCTGAACCGGGGCGGCTTCAAGATCTACTCGGTCGAGGTGGAAAACGTGCTGATGGCCTGGCCCGGCATGGTCGAGGCCGCGATCGTCGGCAAGCCCTGCCCGGTGCTCGGCGAGCGCGTCCACGCGTTCGTTCATGCGCCCGGCGCCGCGCACGACGAGGCCGCGCTGCGGCTGCATTGCAGCGCACGCCTGGCCGACTACAAGGTGCCCGAGAGCTTCACCTGGAGCGCCGAGCCGCTGCCGCGCAACGCCAACGGCAAGCTGATGAAGCGCGTGCTGCGCGCGCAGTTCGGTGCGCAGGGCGGCGCCGCGTGAGCGGTGCGCTGTGTGGCCGCCCGAACGGGCCTGCGCGTTGGCCTATGTTGCTGCACTGCCGCATCGAAAGTTGTTGACAGCCTGCCGGACGCGGGCCTACGCTCGCGCCAAAACCCGGTTCGGTTGTCGGACAATCGAACAACACAGGAGACAGTTTTGGGGCGAGTGTCGGTCGAGGCGTTGGCAGAGCATCCGGTGCTGAAGGACGTTGGCGCCTTCGAGCCGCTGCGTCATGCCACGGCCTACAAATCGGTCTTCCAGCGCATAGAGCAGCGCATTCTTTCCGGCGAGCTCGCGCAAGGCCAGCCACTGCCGACCGAGCAGGCGCTGGCGCAGCAGTTCGAGGTCAACCGCTCCACGGTGCGCGAGGCGATCCGGCTGCTCGAGCAAGAGGGGATGATCGAACGCCGTGCGGGGCGGCGGTTGTTTGCGTCGGCGCCGGGCGTCTATGAACTCGCACCGCGCACCAAGCGGGCGTTGATCCTGCACCAGGTCACGTTCAACGAGTTGTGGCAGGTGGCGGTGGTGCTCGACCCGCTCGCGGCGCGGCTGGCGGCGCCACTCGCCAACGCGGCCGACATCGAGGAACTCGAAGCCAACCTGGCCGAGAACACCAGGCTGTTGAAGCGCGCGCCGAACGAGCCGGTCGACTTCAAGCGCCTCACCGCGATCGACGTGGCCTTCCATGCGGCGATCGCGCGCGTCTGCGGCAACCATGCGCTCATTCTGGCTCGCGAGCCGATGAGCCTGCTCTACAGCCCATCGTTCGAGCAGTTGCAGGCCGCGCTGCCGCAAGCGGGCAAGCGCAATGTCGACTCGCACCGCCGGATCGTCAACGCCTTGCGCGACAAGGACGCGGCGCTGGCCGAGGAATGGATGCGCAAGCACCTGGTGGATTTCCGGCGTGGCTACGCGCTGTCCGGCATGGCCATGGATGCGCCGTTGACCTCCACCCGCCCGGCCACAGAGCAACTGACATGAAGAAGCAGTTCCTCTCCCAGCAGGCCATCGTCTTCGCCATCTTCGTGGTGATGCTGGTCGGCTTCTCGGTCTTCCTGCCCGGCTTCCTGAACGGGCCGAACATCCTCGGGCTGCTGCAGAACGTGGCCATCCTCGGCATCCTCGGCCTGGGCATGGCGCTGGTGGTGATCGGGCGCGGGATCGACATCTCGATGATCGCCACGCTGGCCGTGCCCTCGGGCCTGCTGCTGCAACTGGTGCAGAACGGCATGAGCCTCGGCAACGCGAGCGCAGTGGCGCTCGGCCTCTCGGTGGCGTTCGGGCTCGTCAACGGCTGGCTGATCGCGTATGCCGAAGTACCGTCGCTCTTCACCACGCTGGCCTCCGGGCTCTTTCTGGCCGGGCTCGGGCAGGCCTTCTTCTTCCAGCTCGAAGTGGTGCAGTGGCCGCCGGCGATGGACGGCCTCGGCTGGATGGGCCGCGGCACGCTGGCCGGGCTGCCGATGCCGGTGGTGATGTTCGGCGCCGCGGCGGCGGTGGTGGCGGTGTTCCTGCGCCAGATGCGCGCCGGGGCCTTCATCTACGCCATCGGCGACAACCCCTTCGGTGCCCGCGCCACCGGCCTGCCAACGCGGCCGATCGTGGTGCTGGAATACGTGCTGGCGGCCTTGATCGGTGTCTTCGCCGGGATCGTGATGGCGGCTTCGGTCAACAGCATGCCGACGCGCATCTTCAACTCGACCCTGATCTACGACGTGGTGCTCGTGGTCGTTCTCGGCGGCATCGGCCTGTCGGGCGGGCGCGGCGGCGTGGTCAACGTGATCATCGGCACGCTGCTGATCGGCACCATGCTGAACGGCATGACGATCATGGACGTGTCGTATTCGGTGCAGAACATCGTCAAGGGGCTGGTGCTGCTGGCCGCGATCCTGATCGACTCGATCGTCAACCCGCGCAACGAAGAGACCGCCCAGCAGGGCGACATCTGAAGGCCAATTTTCAGGCTTTTCGCCCGGCCGGTTTGGGCGCCATTTCCAACAGCAGGAGACTCTCCATGACAAGCATTCACAAGTTCGCCGCGTCGGCTCTCGGCCTCACGCTGGGGCTGGCCGCCGCCACCTCGTCATTCGCCCAGGGCAAGGGCCTCGACGAGCCCTTCCGCGAGAGCTACAACAAGGCGCTCGCGGGCAAGACCGTCGGCTACATCCCGGTCGCGATGGGCTTCGATTTGACGCAGGGCTGGTACGACGGCTTGAAGAAGGACCTCGAACCCTCGGGCATCAAGGTCGTGGTGCGCGACCCGAACTGGAACACCAATGCCGGTGCCCAGGCCTTCACCGCGCTCATCGCCGAGAAGCCGGCGGTGATCGTGGTCCACAACCCCGACGTGCAGACCTACGCCAAGCTGATCAAGAAGGCCGAGGAGGAAGGCATCTACGTGGTCCAGATCAACATGCGTTCGGCGCAACCGTCAACCGTGTTCGTCGGCGCCGACTGGGTCGAGATCGGCGAGCGCACCACCGCGGCGGTGGTGGAGGCCTGCAAGGGCAAGTCGAACAAGATCGCGATCGTGCAGGGCGCGCCCACCGCGGCGGCGAGTGCCTACACCTTGAAGGGCGTGGAGAACGTGTTGGCGAAGAACCCGCAGATCAAGGTCGTCTCGAACCAGGCCGCCGACTGGGACGCCGCCAAGGCCAAGGCACTCACACAAACGGTGCTGAAGCAGAACGCCGACCTGTGCGGCATCGTCGGCTTTTGGGACGGCATGGACATCGGCACTGCGGCGGCGATCAAGGAAGCGGGCTTGACCGGCAAGGTCTTCCTCGCCACCTCGGGCGGTGGCGAGCAGAAGGGCGCCTGCGACTTGGTGAAATCCGGCGCGATCGACTACGACCTGAGCTACGACGTGCCGACCCAGGCCTCCGACATGTCGGCCATGATCAAGTGGCTGCTGCAGGGCGGCGTGAAGGCGGGCGCGGCGAAGCAGAACATCTACACCACGCTGATCCCGATCACGAAGGACAACGCGGCCAAGGACGGGACCTGCTGGAAGCTGGCGGGCAAGTAGGCGGGCAT
>JANOVJ010000415.1:0-6390 GCA_031417295.1 bacterium
TCGAGCTTCATGCCGATGGTGATGAAGAACAGCCCGAGCAGCACGTCGTGGAACGGCCGGATGTCGGTTTCCACCTGGTGCTTGAACTCGGTCTCGGCGATCAGCATGCCGGCGACGAAGGCGCCCAACGCGAGCGACAAGCCGAAGTGTTCCGTGAGCCAGGCGAGGCCGAGCGTGACCAACCGCAGGTTGAGGATGAACAGCTCCTCGCTCTTGCGCCGGGCCACGATCGTGAGCCACCAGCGCATCACGCGCGGCCCGCCGACGAGCAGCAGCGTCAGCAGTACCGTGGCCTTGATCGCGGCAAAGCCGAGCGCGCGCGTCAGCCCTTCGGCCTGGTCCGCGCCGCCGGCACTGAGCGCCGGTATCAGCACCAGCAGCGGCACCACGGCCAGGTCCTGGAACAGCAGCACGCCCATCACGCGCCGGCCGTGTTCGCTTTCGAGTTCGAGCCGCTCGGCCATCAGCTTGACCACGATCGCGGTGCTGCTCATTGCCAGCGCGCCGCCAAGCGCCACCGAGGCCTGCCACGACAGCCCCCAGCCGCGGCCGAACTGCGCCAGCCCCCAGGCCAGCGCGGCGTTGCCGGCCACGGCGGCCAGGATCGTCAGCGCCACCTGGCTCAAGCCGAGCCCGAACACCAGCTTCCTCATGCTGTTGAGCTTGGGCAGGTTGAATTCGAGCCCGATCACGAACATCAGGAACACGACGCCGAACTCGGCCAGGTACTGGATGCCGCCCGAGTCTTTCGCCAGCGCCAGCGCATGCGGCCCGATCAGCACGCCGACCATCAGGTAGCCGAGGATCGGCGGCAGCTTGAGCGTGCGGCACAGCACCACGCCGGCCACCGCGGCCAGCAGGTAGAGCAGCACGAGTTCGAAGGTGGTGGCCATCAGCAGACGGAGTGCAAGCCGCGTGCCGCTCGAACAGCAGGAGGCGCGGCCTAGAATCGTTGGATCGTAATGGACACCGCAACGCAGACCGTGCCCGCCCCACCCGCCTTCGACGCCGAGCGTGCCCTCGCGCTCGCGCACCGCACGTTCGAGATCGAAGCGCGGGCCCTGCTCGGCCTGAAGGCGCGCACCGGCCACGCGTTTGCGGCCGTGGTCGAGCTGATGCTGGGCTGCCGCGGCCGGGTGGTCGTGATGGGCATGGGCAAGAGCGGGCACGTGGGCCGCAAGATCGCGGCCACGCTGTCGTCCACCGGCACGCCGGCGCTGTTCGTGCACCCGGCCGAAGCCAGCCACGGCGACCTGGGCATGGTGGCCGCGGGCGACGTGGTGCTGGCCATCTCCAACTCGGGCGAGAGTGACGAACTCAACGCCATCCTGCCGGCCTTGAAGCGGCTCGACGTGAGCCTGGTGGCGATGACGGCCGGCGCCGGCTCCTCGCTCGCCCGCCATGCCGACCTGCGGCTCGACAGCACTGTCGACGAAGAAGCCTGCCCGCTGAACCTGGCGCCCACCGCAAGCACCACCGCGCAGCTCGCGCTCGGCGATGCGCTCGCGGTCGCGCTGCTCGACGCGCGCGGCTTTCGCGAGGCAGACTTCGCCCGCTCGCACCCCGGCGGCGCGCTCGGCCGCAAGCTGCTCACCCACGTGCGCGACGTGATGCGCTCGGGCAGCGCGGTGCCGCGCGTCGGCGCCGAGGCCGGCTTCATCGAGCTGATGCGCGAGATGACCGACAAGGGCCTGGGCGCGACGGCGGTTGCCGACACCGAAGGCCGCGTGCTCGGCATCTTCACCGATGGCGACCTGCGCCGGCTCGTCGCCCGGGGGATCGATTTGCGCGCGTTGAGTGCGCGCGAGGTGATGCATCCCGGCCCACGCCTGGTGCGCGACGATGCGTTGGCCGTCGATGCCGCCGACCTGATGGAGCGCCACCGCGTGACCAGCCTGCTGGTGGTCGATGCGGCGGGCCGGCTGATCGGCGCGCTGAACTCGAACGACCTGATGCGGGCCAAGGTGATCTGATGGCTGGCGCCGCGCCGACCCCTTCGCCGCCCGCTTTGTCGCCCGTGTTGAGTTTTCCGCCCGCGCTGCTGCTTCAGGCGCAGGGCATCCGCGCCGCGATCTTCGACGTCGACGGCGTGCTCACCGATGGCCGCATCTACCTCAGCGAACGGGGCGAGGACTTCAAGGCCTTCCACAGCCTCGACGGCCATGGGCTGAAGCTGCTGCAGCAGGGCGGCATCACGCCGCTCGTGATCACCGGCCGCGACTCGCCCGCGGTGCGGCGGCGCGTGGCCGATCTCGGCCTCGTGCACGCCGTGTATGGCGCGCACGACAAACGGGCCGCCGCAACCGGGCTGCTGGCGGGGCTGCAACTCGGCTGGCCCGACATCGCCGTGATGGGCGACGACTGGCCCGACCTGCCGTTGCTGGCGCGTGCGGCGTTCGCCTGCGCGCCGCCGAACGCTCACGCCGAAGTCCGGGCCCGCGCGCATCACGTCACCGCAGCGGCGGGCGGCCATGGCGCGGCGCGCGAGTTTTGCGATCTGCTGCTCTGCGCGGCCGGGCGTTACGCCGAGCTGCTGGCCGGCCACTTGACGACGCTGGACGGTACGCGATGAGCGAAACCTCGGTGCTCGAACCGCTGGCGGCGCTGGCGCTTCCGCCGCCGGTGGCGTCGGATACGGCAAACCGGTACGCGGCGCTGCCCTGGCCCGCCCGCGCGGTCGACGCCGTGGCGGCCTACCTGCCGCTGCTGGTGATGGCCCTGATGGCGCTCGGCAGCTGGTGGCTGGTGAAGAACACGCCAATTGCCGAAGGCCCGCGGCCGACGGTCGCGCTGCGGCATGAGGCCGACTACACCATGCGCGAGTTCTCGGTTCGGCGCTTCACCCCCGAAGGGCCGCTGCGAGCCCAGATCGAGGGCGACGTGCTGCGCCACTATCCGGACAACGACACGCTCGAGATCGAGCGCCCGAGCGTGCGTGCCTATTCGGCCGAGGGTGGCATCACCCTGGCGAACGCGCGTCAGGCGCTGAGCAACGCCGACGCGACCGAGGTGCAACTGCTCGGCGACGCCCAGGTCATTCGTGGCGCTACCGCCACCGACGAGGGGCTCACGTTTCGCGGCGAGTTCCTGCACGCCTTCCTGAAAACCGAGCAGTTGCGTTCGCACCTGCCGGTCACGGTGACGCGTGGCGGAACCGTCATCCGGGCCGACGCCTTCAGCTACGACAACCTCGACCGCACCGTGGCGTTGACCGGCCGCGTCCGGGCCAGCTTCGCACCCACGGCGGCGCGGCCGCTGCCCGTGCCGAAGCCGCGGACCGCGCCGTGAGGCCCTGCGCGTGACATCGCCGCTGGTCTACATCACCGGCGCTTCGAGCGGCATCGGCCAGGCGCTTGCGGCACGCTATGCCAACGCCGGCTACCGGCTGGCGCTGGTCGCCCGGCGCAGAGGCGAGGTCGAGGCCTGGGCGCGAGCGCAGGGGCTCGCGCCAGAGCGGGTGGGCGTGTACGGCGCCGACGTGCGCGATCTCGACAGCATCACCGGCGCGGGCCGCGCCTGCATCGCTGCCCAGGGGCTGCCCGACGTGGTGGTTGCCTGCGCCGGCATCAGCGTCGGCATCGACAGCGCCGTGTTCACCGACCTGGCGCAGCTGCGCGCCACCTTCGAGACCAACAACCTCGGCCTCGCCGCCACCTTCCAGCCCTTCCTGGCGGCCATGCGCGAGCGCCGCTCGGGCACACTGGTGGGCATTGCCAGCGTCGCCGGCATTCGCGGCTTGCCGGGGCACGGTGCCTACTGTGCGAGCAAGGCCGCTGTCATTGCTTACTGTGAAAGCCTGCGCGGAGAGTGCCGCCCGTTCGGCGTCAAGGTGGTCACCATCGGCCCGGGCTACATCGACACCCCGCTGACGCGCAAGAACCGCTACAAGATGCCGTTCCTGATGTCACCTGAGGCCTTCGCCGACCAGGCCTTCGCGGCGATTGCGGGCGGCGTCAGCTACCGCGTGATCCCGTGGCAGATGGGGGTTGTGGCCAAGCTGCTGCGCGCCCTGCCCGACAGCCTGTTCGACCGGCTGCTCGCGGGCCGCCCGCGCAAGCGACGCGCCGGCGAATAGGGCACCCGAGACACCCGCGGCGCGGCGCGCATTTGGCAGGCACCACGGGCCGGCCGCAGCCAAAGAAAAAGCGGTGGGCCGGGGCACCACCGCTCGATTCGCCCGCGTCTCAGCGCGGGCCTGTCGTCTGACGGGCTGGCTTCAGTAGCCGCCGCGGCTTCCGCCGCCACTGCCACCACCGCCGCCGTAGCCGCCGCCACCACCGCCGCTGCGGCTTCCCCCACCGCCGCCGTAGCCGCCGCCACCACCGCCGCTGCGGCTTCCGCCACCGCCGCCATAGCCGCCGCCACCGCCGCTGCGGCTTCCACCGCCGCCGCCACCGCCGTAGCCGCCACCACCGCCACTGCCGCCGCCACCGAAGCCGCCGCGGCTGCCACCCCCGCCGCCGCCGAAGCCGCCCGGACGCTCTTCACGCGGGCGGGCCTCGTTGACGACGATGGCGCGGCCGTCGAGGGCCTGGCCGTTCATGCCGTTGATGGCGGCCTGCGCTTCCGCGTCAGAGCCCATCTCGACGAAGCCGAAGCCCTTCGAGCGACCGGTGTCGCGGTCCATCATCACCTTGGCGGAGCTGACGGAGCCAAAAGGCGCGAACGCCTGCTGGAGTTCTTCATCGCGCACGCCGTACGCGAGATTACCGACGTAGAGTTTGTTGCCCATGGGAGGCGCCTTTCGTTTCCTGGATGAACGTGAACCTGCAACCTATGTAGAGCTTCAATTCGTCCAAAACCATTCAAGTCAAGGCGCCGCTGCCATACACAGACTTTTTATTATGAAGGAGTTTCGGCGCAATGCGCGGGCGCGCGCCGCGTCGCGCGGCACAGAGTGTTGTTTTCCGGCCAGCAAAACTGCGGGTCTGCCAGCGCGCTGCGTCTGCCGGCGCTCCAGAATGGCCGCCTTGATCTGGCAAGGACTGGAATGAAACTGCCCAAGCTCACTTCGTTCGCAGCCCCCGAGGGGCGCTTCAGTGCCTTCGGGCGGCCGTGAGGCACTGACGTGCCCCCGATTCGCGAGGCTCTGCCCTTGCGCCCGGCAACGCTGCCCATCGGCGCCTTGAGCGCGGTGCTCGCGGGCCTGGACTCGCTGCGCAACGGGCGCGCGCTGGCGCTGCTGCTCGGCAGCTTTGCGCTGTCGGGCCTGCTGCTGGCCATGGCCCAGGCCGCGCTTGCCCAAGGCGCCGGCTGGTGGGGGCCGATCGAGGCCGGCGCGGCGCTGACCGTCGCTTTCTATGGCGGCAACGCTGCCGGGCTGCTGGTCATGGACGAGGCGCAGGGCCGGCCGGTGCGCGAGATCGGCGCCGCGGTGCGCGCTGCGCTGACGAGCGCGCATCGCCTGATCGCGGTGCTGCTGTCGCTGCTGGCCGCCGGGGCGTTGGTTGCCGGCGCTCTGGTCGGCCTGCTCTGGCTGTCGCAGTTGTCGATCGCCGGGCCGGTGCTCGGGCCGGTCCTGTTCGGCGCGCTGGTGCCGCTGGCGGTGCTCACCTTCGGCCTGCTGCTGCTTGCGCTGCTGGCGGTGGTGGTGCCGCTGGCCGCCCCGGCCGTGTGGTCGGGGGCCAGCGTGGCGGCCGCGGTGCGGGGCCTGCTGCACCTGATCCGCCGGCGCCTGCTGGTCGTGGCGTTGCTGATGGCCGGGGTCGGCGTGCTCGCCGCTGCGGTCGGCGCGCTCGCGAGCTTCGTCGTGATGGCCGGCGGGCGGGCGCTGGCCGAGGTGGCGGTGGCTGTGGTCGGCGTGGACGTACCGGTCGACCAGTTGATGGCCGGCCTGTTCGGCCACGGCTTGCGCAGCCAGGGCGCGATAGGCGCGCCGGTGGCCGCCACCGCGCACGGCGCTGCGGCGCTGATTGGCGGCGGCGTGGTGTTCGCGATCGGCCTGGTGCTGCCGGGGCTCGTCTATTTGCGCGGCGCCTGCGCGGTCTACCTGGCGCTGCGCCCGGGCGCGGCCGACCGCTGAACCTTGAGCATCGAACCCGCCGCGGTGCCCCGCATCGCCAGCCTGGTGCCGAGCCTGACCGAGCTCGTGGTCGCGCTCGGTCTGGGCGCGCATCTCGTGGCACGCACCGGCTACTGCGTTCACCCTGCGGCTGCGCTGCGGGCCGTGCCCAAGGTCGGCGGCACCAAGGATGTGAACCTGGCCAAGCTGCGCCGGCTGGCGCCTACGCATGTGCTCGTCAACGTGGACGAAAACCGGCTCGACAGCGTGGCCGCGCTGCGCGCGTTCGTGCCCGAAGTGGTCGTCACCCACCCCTGCGCGCCGGAGGACAACCTGGCGTTGATCGAGCAACTGCGCGCGGCCTTCGGCGGTGTGCCCGGGGTCGAAGC
>JANOVJ010000416.1:0-2705 GCA_031417295.1 bacterium
GATCCAGCCGAGCACGGCCAGCCACAGCGGCGCCGTGAGCACGAAGCCGAAGGTCGAGAGCACGATCGCCGCCGTGGCCTCGGATTCCAGCGTGGCGTAGCGCTGCGCGAACAGCAGCGCGTTGGAGCCGACCGGCAGCGAGGCGCAGACCACGATCACCGCCAGCGGCACGCCGGAGAGCCCCGCGCCCCAGTGCCCGACCACCAGCATCAATGCCGGCAGCCCGATCAGCTTGGCCGCGCTCAGCCACAGCGAGCCGCGCAGCGACCCCTTGACGCCGTAGTGTTCGAGCGACATGCCGATCACCACCAGGCACAGCGGCACCACGGCCAGCGCCAGCAGCAGCAGCGTCTCGTCCACCAGCGCCGGCAGCGGCAGGCCCGACAGGTTGAACGCCAGCCCGGCCAGCACCGGCAGCACGACCGGGTGAATGACGGTGTTGCGCACCGTGTTCAGCAACGTCTCGGCGAGCGAGTGGGTGGTTCCCTGGCTGCGCGCGTGGGCCCGCGCCAGGTCGAGCTCGACCAGGGCCGTGACGAGCGTCAGGATCGTCAACGCGTGCAGGCTCACGATCGCCAGGTGCACCGACAGCCCGGCCTCGCCGAACAGCGCGGTGGCCAGCGGGATGCCGAGCTGGATCGTGTTGCCGAAGGTCGCCGAGATCGCGCGCACGCTGGGCGAGGCGGCGCCAGCCACGGGGGCAAAGCGGCGCGTGCCGAAGTAGACCGCGAGCAAGAAGGCGAGCGCCGGCACGAAGAACACGGCGAGCGTGACCCAGGGCATCGCCGACAAGTCGATCCGCGCCGTGGTGCGGAACAGCAGCGCCGGGATGAAAAGGAAGAACGCCGCGTTGGCCAGCACGCGCGCCACGTCGCCGCGGCCGAGCCAGCGCGCGCGGGCGGCGATCCAGCCGAGCCCGACGACGGCGAAGATGGCGATCAGCTTGAGGAAGATGGCAAGCGACATGGCGAGGCAGTATCGCCGCGGGCGGCACGCCACGAGAACGGCGCCATCGTTTCACGGGCTGGCCGGGTCGATCCGGCCGCCGGTCGCTACGCTACTGCTGCCTCAACTGCGTCGGCGGCGCAACTCCACAGCGAGCCACGCGAAGCCAGCCAGGTAGAGGAAGTAAGTCTCGGGCTCGGGCACGACAGTGGTCACGTCCCCTTGGCGCACAGCCACGGAGTACAAGGGATAGGCCTTGAGTACGGAGTCCTGAAACCCGGAGTCCATACCCATGTGCCACGCGTGGCTCGGGTCCAGGTCTTCAGTACCCGACCAGTACGTCAATTGCATGTTCGTGAACAATGCCAGCTTGGCCGGATCGCCGGTCAGGATGCTGTTGCCCTGCGTTGCGCCCAGTTCGGTGTAGAACATGTGTCCCAACTCACTGCCGCTGCAGCCTGCGTCGTATCTGAAGCACGGCCCCGAACCATCGGGCTCCAGCGCGGTTGGCAGACGCCAGTCGCTGAAGCCACCGAACACCAGGCCCGCAGCCCACGCCTTGGCGGAGTCCCAGTCCATGCCGCCGTCGTCGTCGAAACCGCTGGTTTTCGCGTAGTTCCAGTCGGCCAGCCAGGTGATGTTGCGATCGTTGTCGTAGATCATCCCGCCGCCGCGATCGAACAACTCGGCCTGCGCTGCCCCGCTCAACGCCAATGCGGCCATAGCCCCTGCCCGTGTTGCCTTTTTCATTCCGCTCCATCCGTGGTGATCGAACCTTGCGAAGCACTTCTGTCGCCGCCTGCCCAGGCGAAACTCCGACGCACGGTGCGACAGGCATGCGCGGGCCCCTTTGATTGTGAGGGGGAAAGTCAAACGGCCTCCGACCTGCACGCCCCGAAACAAGGGGGCTGAAAACCGCAGTGGCCAGCCCGCTCATCGAGGGCATTCAGCCCTTCCACACCTCCACCAGCAGTTCGCGCAGCAGCTCGCTCGCGCGTTCCAGCAACGGCCCTCGCGGGCGCTGCGAGGAAGTGGCGATCCACAGCGTGGTCACCAGCCGCGGCCGGCCGATCGGCTGCGCGCGGAAGGCCGCTTCGTTGCCGCTGGACTTGATGGCGTTCAGCGCCAGCACCGCGTGCAGGCCGTCGTGCCGCACCAGATCGAGGATCGCGGGCACGCTTTCGATCTCCAGCCCGACCTTGGCCTTGCAGCCTTCGCCCGCCAGCGCCGATTCGAGCAGCATCCGGATCGAGTGCGGCCGGCTCGGGATCACCAGTTCATGCTCGGCCACGCCGGCCAGCGTGACCGGCGCGCCGAGCAGCTTGCCGCGGCCTGGTGATACGCGGGCCGACACCAGGTAGAGCGGCTCGTCCAGCACCGGAAGCAGATCGACCGCCGCCGACGGGGTGACGTTGTAGACCACGGCGCAATCGACGCGCCCGATTGCCAGCCACTCCAGCACGTAGGTGGAGAGACCTTCAACGACGCTGAGCGTGGCGTTCGGCAGCCGCTCGCGGAAGGCCTTCACCAGCGGCCCCGTCAGCGTGCGGCTGACGCTTGGCGGCAGGCCGATCACCACACGCCCGCTCGCTTCGCCACGGTGGCTTTCGATGTCGAGCCGCGCCCGTTCCACCTGCTGCAGGATGCCGCGCCCGTGCGCCAGCAGCCGCTTGCCCGGCTCGGTGAGCGTGACGCCGCGGCCGGTGCGCTCGAACAGCGGCTGGCGCAGTTCCAGCTCCAGCGCACGCACCTGCCGGCTC
>JANOVJ010000417.1:0-1936 GCA_031417295.1 bacterium
GCATTCACGGTCGTGTTGCTGGGCTTCGGGCGGAACATCTTCGCCGCCATGGGCGGGCGTGGTGCGGCCCTCGATGCCGCAATGGCCTACTCCACGGTTCTGTTCAGTGGCGCCATCGTCATCTGGACAACCAACCTGCTGGCGGCCGTGGTGCGCGGCGCGGGCAACATGCTGCTGCCGGCGTTGATGCTGGTGCTCACGGCATTGATCCACCTGGTGCTGTGCCCGGCGCTGGTCTTCGGCTGGGGCCCGCTTCCGGGCTTGGGGGTGGCGGGGGCCGCCGTCAGCATGCTGGTCGCCAACGGTGCTGCGGCGCTGGTGCTTGCGGCGAGTTTGCTGCGCCGCGAGGCCGCGGTGCGACTGAACCGGTCGCCGTGGCGGCTGCACGCAGCGCTGTGGCGCGACATCCTGCGGGTGGGGGTGCCCGCGTCGTTGAGCCCGGTGGTCAGCAATGCATCGATTGCCGTGGCCACCGCATTCGTCGGCAGCTTCGGCACCGCGGCACTGGCAGGCTACGGGGTGGCGGCACGCCTCGAATAAATCCTGGTGCCCATTGCGTTCGGCTTCGGCACCGCGCTGACGGCCATGGTCGCGACCAACATGGGCGCCGGCAACCCGCCGCGCGCGTTGCGTGCTGCTTGGCTGGGGGCCGGCGTCGTCGCCGCCATCACCGGCGCGATCGGGCTGACGGCGGCGATCGCCCCCTCGCTGTGGATGAACCTGTTCACGCCCGATGCGGCGGTGCGTGAGTTCGGCGGCGCGTACCTCAACATCGTCGGCGCCTTCTACGGGCTGTATGGCCTGGGGCTGGCATTGTTCTTCGCCTCGCAGGGCGCAGGACGCATGTTCTGGCCGCTGGCCGGCAGCATCGCCAGGCTCGCGATCGTGGCGCTGGGCGGCTGGGCGTGCGTGCACGTGCTGCACACAACGGCGAACGGCCTCTTCGCCGTGGTCGCGATCAGCCTGGCCGTGTACGGGTTGACCATCGCCGGTGCGATCAAGCTTGGCAGTTGGACGCGATAGCCCGACGACGCCTTCGCGCACCCTGCCCTGGCCTTTCGGCGAGCCGACTCGGCCTCACGGAGCCAGGCTGACCCGCAGTTGGAGCACCCGCTGCGCCGGGGCGGCAGCTTCGCCGCTGGAGACGGCGTTGCGATCACCGTCGCCTCTGCCGGTGGCGGCCAGCGTGACCCACTCCCCGAGCGGCGCCCGCAGCGTGGTTGTCACACGCGCCTCTGTGCGTTGCGGCAGTTCGGCACTGCCGGTCGCCACGGTAGGGTCGAAGCGGCTCGATTCGGCACGGACCACCACGGTCACCGGCTCACGCCCACCGGGCCAACGCGGTTGTACGGTCAACTGCTGGCCGGCTTCGATCCATTGCGTGGTCGGCACGGGTGCGGGAAGCCACGCGCCTGGCGCCACTTGCCAGACCTGCAGCGGGCGGGTCACGCTGAGGCGCAGGCTGGCGCTGGCGCCATTCAGCACGCGGAGCTGCTGCGACGGCCGCTCGCGCGCCGTGCTGGCGTCGGTGCTGCGCGCGCTCCAGCCGGCGGCGCCCACGGGCGCCTGGGCCGCGTCGGCTTCGCGCAGTTCGATCAACAAGTTGCGTTGCGGCAGCGCGGCGCCAGCGCCCGCGAGGCCGGGCAGCAGCACGACGCACAGCTCTGCGAGGCAGAGCAGACGTGAACGCAAGGTCTGGCGCGAAGGGCTGGGCATGGCGTGGTTGGCGAGCTACAGGTGCGACAGCGGCAGCGCCGCGCCCGCCTTCACCTCGCCGAGCGAGAAGCTGGTGTGGATGTCTTTCACATTCGGCAGATTGAGCAGGGTCTTGATCGAGAACTGCGAGAACGCTTCGAGGTCGGTCACGATCACCTGCAACTCGAAGGTGCCGGCGCCAGAGATGTAGTGGCACGAAATGACCTCGGGCAGGCGGCGG
>JANOVJ010000418.1:0-13136 GCA_031417295.1 bacterium
AAGGACCTGGCGGCGATCCTGACCAACCTCGAAAAAAACGATGTGCTGTTCATCGACGAGATCCATCGCCTGAGCCCGGTGGTCGAGGAAATCCTCTACCCGGCGCTGGAGGACTACCAGATCGACATCATGATCGGCGAAGGCCCGGCGGCGCGCTCGATCAAGCTCGACCTGCAGCCGTTCACGCTGGTCGGCGCGACCACCCGCGCCGGCATGTTGACGAACCCGCTGCGAGATCGCTTCGGCATCGTCGCCCGGCTCGAGTTCTACAGTGCGGAGGAACTGGCGCGCATCGTCAAGCGCTCGGCCGGCCTGCTCAAGGTGCCGACCGACGCCGAAGGCGCGTTCGAGATCGCACGCCGCTCGCGCGGCACGCCGCGCATCGCCAACCGGCTGCTGCGCCGGGTGCGCGACTACGCCGACGTGAAAGGCGACGGCCGCATCGGCAAGGCCCTCGCCGAGCTGGCGCTGGCGATGCTCGACGTCGACCCGCTGGGGCTGGACGTGATGGACCGGAAGCTGCTTGAAGCCGTGATCCACCGCTTCGACGGCGGGCCGGTCGGCCTGGACAACGTGGCCGCGGCGATCGGCGAGGAAGCGGGAACGATCGAGGACGTGATCGAGCCCTATCTCATCCAGCAGGGCTACCTGCAACGCACCCCGCGCGGGCGCATCGCGACCGCAGCCGCATACCGCCACCTCGGGCTCACGCCGCCGAAGAACGGCGCGGCCGACCTGTTCGCCGAATAGTGCCTACCCGGCGCGGGCGCGCCGGCCCTCGCTGAGCGTGCCGACCCACCACAGCCCGGCAACGATGGCCACCACCGCACCGATTTGCTGCACCAGGCTCAGCGTGTGCGCGGTCCACAGGAACGCCGCGGTCGCGCCCAGCAGCACCGCGAACACGATCCCGGCCAGCGCGAGCGCGCTGCGAGAGGCCGGCGGGTCGTAGCGCTGCCCCGGCGCGAGCACGAACGGCGGCTTCGGGTCGCGCGCCGCCACATCGGCCGGGCGCCAGCCCGGTGGCTTGAACCAGACTCGCAGCTTGTCGGCCCAGCGCCGCGTGCGCCAGGCATCGCGCCACAAGTCGGCATAGACCTGCACGTTCGCCCACAGCGGGTTCCAGCTTCGCAGCGGGCTGCGCGTGCCATAAACGCAGGGATCGGCGTCGTCTTCCTCGATGAAGGTGCCGAACAAGCGGTCCCAGACGATCAGGATGCCGCCGTAGTTGCGGTCGAGGTAGCGCGCGTTCACCGCGTGGTGGACGCGGTGGTTGCTGGGCGAGCAGAACCAGCGGTCGAACCAGCCGAGTTTGCCGATCTGTTGGGTGTGGACCCAGAACTGGTACAGCAGGTCGACCAGCGCCACCACCGCGAACACCAGCGGCGGCACGCCGAGCACGGCCAGCGGCAGGTAGAACAGCCAGCCCGCGACCCAGCCGCTGGAGGTCTGGCGCAGCGCGGTCGAGAGGTTGTAATCCTCGCTTTGGTGGTGGACCACGTGCGCGGCCCAGAACAGCGCGCAGCGGTGGCCGCAGCGGTGCAGCCAGTAGTAGCAGAAGTCGTAGCCGAGCAGCGCCAGCAGCCAGACCCAGACCGCGTCCGCCGGCAGTTGCCAGAGCGAGAAGTGGGCGAACACCAGGCTGTAAATGCCAATCGTCATCAGCTTGCTGAACACCCCCGCGAGCTGGCTCGCGATGCCGAGGCCGATGCTGTTGAGTGCGTCGTTCAGGCGGTAGGTGTTGCGCCCGCGGCGCAGCCCGACCCCGAATTCCAGCCCGATCAAGAGCAGGAACACCGGCGTCGCGAGAACGATGATCTGTGCGCCTTGCATGGCCGGCCTCGGTGAGTCAGGGGGCGCCGTCGGCCAGCGCCCGCAGCACGTGCGCGCACCGCTCGGCCACCGGCACCCGGGGGACCTCGATCAAGTCGTAGCGGCAGCGCCGGTACCACGCCCGGAGGCTGCGATCGACCGCCTCGGCGTGCTCGAATGTGTGGTCGCGTTCGCCGTCGTTGACGTAGATCGCCTGCCACGGTGGCAGCACGAAGACCTTGGGAAAGTAGGGATGGTTCGCGAGCCACCCGCCCAACTCGGCCTGGCTCAGCGGCGCGACGCCATCAAGCCCGCCCAGCGCATCGACCACGCTGCGATCGAAGAAGACGTGGCCCGGCGTCGCCGCGTGATGAGCGAAGTTCGCGCTGTCGCCAACGATGCGGTGGCCGCGCTCCCGCAGCGCCAGCAAGAGCGTGGTCTTGCCTGCGCCGGGGCCGCCGGTGATCGCGATGCGCGCCATGCGGGGATGCTTTCAGCCGGGTTGGCGGCGCTGTTGAACGAGCGCCAATTCTAGGCAACCCGCGCCCGATCGAGGCGGCCGCGGCAGCGTGACGTAGTGCGCACTGCCCCCACTCGGCGCTGACAAACGGTGCGCCGCGGCCCGCCGAACGGCCTTGGCCGGCGCAGGCGGCCTTGCGATAGTGCGCCAACCCCGAGCCCGAGCCTCAACGCCACGCCATGCAAGCTGTCATGAACCCAAGCCGCCAAGCCTGTCCGCCGAGCCGCCACCGCGGCGCCCGGCTGAGGGGCCCGTCCAGTGAAGGCTGCAACCGGCGGCAAGCACTGCAAGGCGTTCGCCGATTCGCTCAAGTCTGGCGCGCGGCCGCCGAAAGAGTGCAACGAACTGGTGAGTTTGCGCGTTGGCACCCGCCCGCGGCGCCGTTCGGCCCGCAGCTGCGGCGAGGAACAACGATGGCTCAGCGATCAACGGCGCAAGGCTTCACCCTGATCGAGGTGATGATCGTGGTGGCGATCGTCGCCATCCTGGCCGCGATCGCGATGCCCTCGTACAGCGACTACCTGCGCCGCGGCCAGTTGCCCGAGGCGCCGACCTACCTCTCGGACTACCGCGTCAAGCTGGAGCAGTACTACCAGGACAACCGCGCCTACAGCACCGACGGCACCTGTGGCAGCGGAGCCGCCTGGGCCGACTTCGTGCCCAAGGACACGAAGTACTTCACCTTCTCCTGCGCGACCACGGGCACCTACCAGGCCTTCACGCTGACGGCCACCGGCGTGTCCGGCCGGGCCACCGGCCACGCCTACACGCTGACCCAGGACGGCACCAAGGCGACCACGCTGTTCAAGGGCGCGACTTCAAGCAAGAGCTGCTGGCTGATGAACGGGAGCGAGTGCTGATGGCTGCCCCCAAGGCCGCCGCCGTGCGGCGTCCGCCCCCCCGAGGGGGAGCAAGGCGGGCGGCCCGGCGTTTCCTTGGGCGCCCCCTCGCCGCCCAGCGCGGCTTCAGCATGATCGAGATCGCCGTCACGCTGACGGTGTTTGTGCTGCTGGTGGGCGCCGCGGTGCCGTCGATGGGCGACTGGCTGCGCAACACCCGCGTTCGCAACGCCGCCGAGTCGATGCAGGCCGGTTTGCAGAAGGCGCGCACCGAAGCGATTCGCAGCAACGACACGGTCACGTTCTGGCTCGTTTCCGGGGCCGACGAGCGCAGCGTCGATGCCAGTTGCGCCCTGTCGTCGGTCGCGGGCTCGTGGGTCGTCGGCCGCGACGATCCGACCGGGCAGTGCGACACCGCACCCAGCCCGACCGTCGTCCCGATGATCGTCGAGGTGCACGCCGCCGGCGACGGTGGCAGCGGCGTCACCGTGGCCGCGGCCAACGTCGGCGCAGCCGCCGCCACCTGCGTCCGCTTCAACGGTTTCGGCCGCGTCGCCGACGCCGACGCGCTGCCGGCCGACGGCTGCCGCGCGCCCGACCAGATCTCGACCATCGACCTGACGCACACCAGTGGCGCGCGGCGCCTGCGCATCGTCGTCTCCGGCGCCGGCAGCGTGCGCCTGTGCGACCGCGATGCAGCTGTTGCCGATCCACGCGCCTGCCCTTGAACCTGCCGCCTTGCCCATGAATCGCCTTCGCCCTGCCCCGCCTCCCGGCCATCGCCTCCGCCATCGCGCTAGGCCCGGCGCGGCCAGAGGCATCGCGCTGATCGAAGCGCTGATCGCGATCCTGATCTTCTCGTTCGGCGTGCTCGGCATCGTCGGCCTGCAAGCGTCGATGACGCGGGCCCAGGGCTCGGCCAAGTTTCGCGCCGATGCGAGCTACCTGGCCAACGAACTGATGGGAACGATGTGGTCCGACATTCCGAACCTCAGCGCCTACGACACCGCCTCAGCCCGCTGCGACGCCTATCCCCGCTGTCAGACCTGGAAGACCAAGGTGCAGGGCGGCCTGCCCGGCGGCGAGCCGGTGGTCGTGGCCGCCGCCGACGGCTCGGTGACGATCACCATCAACTGGTCGGTGCCCGGCGAGGGCGATCACCGCTACCAGACCCGCACCAGCGTATTGAACATCGACTAAGAAATGACTACCCCAAGCTCACTTCGTTCGCTGCCCCCGAGGGGCGGTCAGTGCCCTTCGGGCGGCCGTGCGGGCACTGACATGAGAAGCCTCCCAGGCAGCGCCCTCCGCCAGCGCGGCTTCACGCTCGTCGAGCTGATGGTCGGCGTGGTGATGGGCCTGGTCACGACACTGGTGATCGCCCAGGTGCTGCTCTACTCCGAGGGCCACAAGCGAACCACCACTTCGGGCGCCGATGCGCAGGTCAACGGCGCGCTGGCGTTGTATGCCCTGCAGCGCGACATCCAGATGGCGGGGTATGGTTTTGCCAGCAGCCCCGACCTGCTCGGTTGCCCGATCCAGGCCCGCTACGGCGGCGCCGATGTCGCGACAGGCGCGGCCACGCCGAGCTTTCCGACCGCACTCGTCCCGGTCGTGATCGATGCCACCGACCCGCTGCGCAACAGCGTTCGGGTGCTGAGCAGTTCGAAGAACACCTATGCGGTGCCGACGCGGGTGATCGCGCCCAGCTACGACCCCGGCCTGGCGGCCAAGAAATACAGCTTCCCTGTCACCTCCGAGCTTGGCATCGAAGGCGGCGACCTGATGCTCGCGGCCAAGAACGGCGCGACCAAGTGCGAGGTCTTCCGGGTCTCGAACAACCCGGCCACGGCGCAGCAGATCGACCGCAAGGACGACGACGCCGGCTGGAACCCGGCCGGCTTCCCGACCGCCACTTACACCGACGGTGACGCGCTGGTGAACCTGGGCACGCTGGTCGACAACCGCTACGAGGTCAGTGCCGGCAATGCGCTGCGCCAGACCCGCTTCGCGCTGTCGGCCGTCGGCGCGCCGGGCTATGGCGCGGCGAGCGAGCTGTTCCCGAACATCGTCAACCTGCAGGCCTTCTACGGCAAGGACACCGACGCCGACGGCGTGATCGACCGCTACGACCAGGTCACGCCGGTGACCCCGGCCGGCTGGCAGCAGGTGCTGGCCTTGCGCGTCGCGCTGGTGGCGCGCAGCGGGCAGTACGAGAAGGAAGAAGTCACGACCGCCAACCCGCTGTGGACCGTGGGCGACGCGCCGGCGATGGACCCGGCGCCCGCCGTTTGCGCCGCCGGCAAGTGCATGACGCTCAAGGTCGATGCGCTCGCCGACTGGAAGCACTACCGCTACAAGGTCTTCGACACCGTGATCCCGTTGCGCAACATGGTGTGGCGCTCATGACGACCAAGGTGAAACCATTGAACACTCCCTGCTCCCGCCGCGCGCAGCACGGCGTTCACAGAGGTCGCGCGCAGCGCGGCGTTCACAGAGGTCGCGCGCAGCGCGGCGTGTCGATCCTGTTCGCGATGATGACGCTGGTCTTGCTGTCGCTGTCTGCGGTGGCGCTGGTGCGCTCTGTCGACAGCGGCGCGCTGGTGCTCGGCAACCTGGCGTTCAAGCAGGACGCCACGGCGGCGAGCAACGTGGCGACCGAACGCGCCCTCACCTGGCTCAAGGGCAACGCCGCCGGAACCACGCTCGACACCAACGGTGCGCCCGGCACCGGCTACTTCGCGACCAGCCTCGACGGCCTGGACGCAACCGGCCGCGTGACCTCGAACGCGAACAAGATGGCGCTCGTCGACTGGCAGGGCGACGGCACCTGCGGCTATGTCGATGCCGACAACTTCAGCGGCGTCTGCATCGCCCCCAAGACCGAGCCGCTCGCCGACGGCAGCACCGCCAAGTGGGTGGTGATGCGGCTGTGCGCCAAGGCCGAGGCGGTGGCCGCGGGCAACACCTGCTCGCGGCCGCAGGCAACCTCGACCTCGACCGCCAGCGAACGCGGCGAGGTGGTCGGCCCGCGCATCACCGCCAGCGTCGCCTCGCCCTACTACCGCATCGTGGTGCGGGTCCAGGGGCCGCGCAACACCGTCAGCTTCACCGAATCGATCGCTCACTTCTAGCGCCCGATCGGCACCCCGCGAGAGACCCATGAACACACCCCTTCGCTGTCTGATGCTGTTGCCGCTGCTGCTCGCCGTGCACACGGCGCAGGGCGCAACGACCGACCTCGCCGATGTGCCGCTGTTCACCTCGTCGTCGTCGGCGGTCAAGCCCAACATCCTGTTCATCCTCGACAACTCGGGGAGCATGGGCAGCACCTACCTGCCGGACGACGCGAACTTCTCGAGCGCCAAGTACGGCAAGCCGAGCGCGCAGTGCAACGGCCTGGCCTACAACCCGGCGGTCAGCTATGCGCCGCCGGTCGACTCGCTGGGCAACTCGGCAGCCAACGGCGGCATGGCGAGCTTGAGCCCCGACCCGAATGTGCGAACGACGAACAAGCGCACCCTGGAAACGCCTTCGATCTCGATCGTTGCCGCCGGCCCGATTGCAGTCGTGTTGCCGGCTGCGCCGGCACCGCAGGCCAGCTGGTACGCCAATGGCACCGTCGTCACCGTGTTCAGCGGTGGCGATACCAGCCGCTACATGGAGGGCACGGTGACCGGCTGGAATGCAGGCACCCGGACGCTCTCGATCAACGTCGCCTCGGCCGTGGGCTCCGGGGTCACGATTGCGGGTCTGATCGTCGGCAACGGCGGCATGCCTTTCTACTACAAGTACAAGGGCGTGGAGCCGTCGCTTGGCTACACCTACACCGCATCGGGCGTCATCAAGACGACCGTGTTCTACAAGGAATGCGACAGCGCCGTGGGCGCGGCGCCAGGCAGCGGCGTGTTCGACAAGGTCATCGTCACTACGGCCTCTACCGATGCGCAGAACTACGCCAACTGGAACGCCTACTACGTGACGCGGATGCTGATGATGAAGGCCTCGGTCAGCCTGGCCTTCAAGGACATCGGCGACCGCTACCGCGTCGGCTACACCACGATCAGCGACCGCACGGCCACCGCCGGGACGAACTTCCTCGACGTCGAAACCTTCGACGCGAGTCAGAAGAACCTGTTCTACACCAAGCTCGCCGCGGCGTCGCCGGGCGGCTACACGCCGCTGCGCGGTGCGCTGTCCAAGGCCGGGCAGTACTTCGCCAAGAGGGCCCCGGGCCAGACCAAAGACCCGGTCCAGTACTCGTGCCAGAAGAACTTCACCATCCTCTCGACCGACGGCTACTGGAACACCACCGCCGAGACTTCAACCTACGGACCGAATGACGTGGCCGGTGTGGCCGTCGGCCAGCAGGACGCCACGCCGACCGCACGGCCGATGCGCGACGGCGCCGACCCGACCACGACCACGGTCACGACCTGGACCTCGACCCGCACCCTGCTGACCCAGGCGGCGACGACGACCACGACCTACGACAATCCGAGGGTCACCGTCAGCGGCAGCTACGGCAACGGCAGCGGCTCGCGCCGCGACACCTACAGCGGCGCCACGGCCAACGGCCAGCTGCTGCGTTGCGCCGCGCTCGCCTCCGGCAAGTGCACCGTCACCGCCACTGTCACCGGGCACGGCTACAACAGCGGTGACTGGGTGACCATCTCCGGGGCCTCGCCGAACACCTACAACGGCTCCTACCAGATCGTTCGCCTGACGGCCGACACCTTCACCTACCTCCTGTCGTCGCGGCCGACCAAGGACGCCGACGGCACGGGCGGCACCAACCCCGGCAACAACGCCGCGCGCGGCAGTTGCTCGGCCGGCCGGGGCAGCTACACGCAGACGCGCGTGCAGACCGACACCTACCCGCTGACGCTGTCGTCCGTGACCACCTCGGACACCACCATCACCACCCGCTACACCCTGACCCAGACGGTCACGGCTACGCCCTACACGCAGACCGTGGTGGTCGTCAACGGCGCCACCACCAGCGACACCACCGCCACCGGTACGCCGACGGTCACCACGACCACGCCGCCGCCGCCGGCCGACCTGGTGAGCGTCGGCAGCTACAGCTCGACGCCGAGCGCCAGCGGCGGCCCCAGCGCCGTGATCGTGACCAACACGAGCGCGACCGTCTGCGCCACCAGCCAGCCGTCGAACGCCACCTCGAGCGGGGCCGTCGTCAGCACCAAGCCGAGCTATTCGCCGGTGTCGACCGCCACCACGCTGGCGTCCAAGACCGGCGCGCCGGTGACGACCACGGCTTCCGACAACACGGTGGCCGGCACCAAGTCGGCAACCTCCACCGACAGCGTCACCGGCGGCGCGCCCGACACGCTGGCCGACATTGCGATGTACTACTACGCGACCGACCTGCGCACGCCCGCGCTCGGCAACTGCACCGGCGCGCTCGGCGCGGGCAGCAGCGTCTGCAAGACGCTGGACGCCGGCGGCAGCGACACCAACGTGACGCAGAACATGCAGACCTTCACCCTCGGTCTGGGCGTCAACGGCACGCTGAAGTATTCGACCGACTACCTGGAGAACCCGAAGAACAGCGACTTCTTCGCGCTCACCCAGGGCACCAAGAAGTGGCCCAACCCCACGGTGTCCAGCGGCGGCGGTGACCCGACCAACATCGACGACCTGTGGCACGCAGCGGTCAACGGCCGCGGCCAGTACTTCAGTGCCGGTGACCCGACGGCGGTGGTCGCGAGCCTGCAGTCGGCGCTGAAGAAAATCACCGAGATCAAAGGCTCCGCGGCAGCGGCGGCCACGAGCACGCTGCAGCCGGTGGACGGCGACAACGACATCTTCGTTGCCCAGTTCACCTCGGGCAAGTGGATCGGCGACGTGCAGAAGTTCTCCATCAACCCGAGTACCGGCGAGGTCTCGGACACCGCGGTCTGGAGTGCGGCGGACGTGCTCAACGCCCGCATCGCCGCCAGTACCGCGCGCACGGTCTACTACTTCAAGAAGGGCAGCGGCAACACCGGGTCGCTGCGGGCCTTCAGCCACGCCAACCTGAGCACCGACGGCCTCGGCGGCAACTTCGACAACTTCTGCGCCAAGCCGGGCGCGGGGGGCGCGGCGGCGCCAGGCCAGTGCGCCACGCTGAGCGTCGCCGACAAGGCGACTGCCAATGCGGGAACCAGCCTGGTGAGCTACCTGCTCGGCAGTGCCAGCCCGGTCTACCGGGCAAGGACCTCGGCGCTCGGCGACATCATCAACTCGTCGCCGATCTACGCTGGAGCGCCCAAGTACAAATACACCGAGAACGGCTACGCTGCGTTCGCCAGCACCAAGGCGTCGCGCGCCGGCCTGCTCTACGTCGGTGCCAACGACGGCATGCTGCACGCGTTCGACCGCGTCAGCGGCGAGGAGAAGTGGGCCTACGTGCCGAGTGCGGTGCTGCCCAACCTGTACAAGCTGGCCGACACCGACTACGAGTTCAACCATCAGTTCTACGTGGACGGCTCGCCCCGCGTCGGCGATGTGTGGGACGGCAGCAAGTGGCGCACCATCCTCGTGGGCGGCATGAACAAGGGCGGCAAGATGGTCTACGCGCTCGACGTGACCGACCCCGAGAGCCCGGTGGCGCTGTGGGAGTTCACGCACCCGAACCTGGGCCTGACCTTCGGCAACCCGGTGATCACCAAGCGCAGCGACGGCACCTGGGTGGTGGTGTTCGCATCCGGCTACAACAACGTCGGCACGGGCGACGGCAACGGCCACCTCTACGTGGTCGATGCGATCAGCGGCGAGAGCGTGGCCGGCCCGGTGGCCACCTACACCGGCGGCTCGACGCCGGCGGGGACCACCACCACGCCCAGCGGCCTGGCCAAGATCAACGCCTTCGTGACCTCGGAGATCGACAACACGGCGCGGATCTTCTACGGCGGCGACCTGCTCGGCAACGTCTGGCGCTTCGACATCGACAGCAACGTCGCGCCCTACGGCAAGGCCTTTCTGCTGGCCCAGTTGATCGCAGGCGGCGTACCGCAGCCGGTGACCACCAAGCCCGAGATCGCCGAGCTGAACTACCAGGGATCGAAGATCGCCGTGGTCTACGTCGGGACCGGCAAGTACCTCGGCACGAGCGACCTGAGCAATGCCGATCTGCAGTCGATCCACGCGCTGAAGGACGACTTCTCGCAGACCGGCCTGGGCGACGTGATCTCGCGCACCGACGTGGTCAAGCAAACCATCACCACCGCGACCAACGCCGCCGGTGAGTCGATCCGCAAGTCGAGCGGCGACGCGGTGGATTGGAGCCTGAAGAAGGGCTGGCGGATTGACCTGCCCAGCACCGGCGAACGGATCAACGTCAACATGATCCTGGCCCTGAACGTGCTGTCGGTGGCGAGCAACGTCCCGACCAGCGATGTCTGCGACGCCGGCGGCCGCTCGTGGCTGTACAAGTTCGACATCGGCACCGGCGGGGCGGTCTCGAACGCGGCCGACAGTGCGGTTGGCATCTCGCTCGGCAACGTGCTCGTCGCCGGGCAGACGGTGGTGCAGTTGCCTGACGGCCGCACGGTCACGATCACGACCTTGAGCAACACTGCGGTGCGCACCGACCGGCAGCCGGCACCGCCCGTCACCGGCCTGCTGCGCCGCACCTCATGGCGCGAACTGGCCAACTGATGCGCCTGGTGGGCAAGGCCGGTCCGGGCTGCGGCATGGCCTTGGCACTGCTGCCGGCGCTGGCGGTTCATGTCGCTGCGCTGACGCTGACCACGGCCACCGCCCGCCCGCAGGCGGGGAGCGAGGGTTCGCGTGCGCCGAGCGCAGCGACGCTGCGTTTCGTGGTGACAAGCGTCGCCGCGCCCGCGCCTGCGCCAGCGCGCCCGGCCATCGTGGCGCCCGAAGTGCCCGATCGACCGCTGGCCAGGCGTGCCGTGAACGAAGCCGAACCGGCCCTCGCGCCAGCCCCGGTTTTTGCCACCGAGAACCCTGAGGCTGCGGCGCCAGCCGCGGCGCCCGGCGTCGCATCGACCGAAGGCCCTGGCGTGCCGCTCGACTACCTGCCGCGGGCCCTGCTGAGCGTGGTGCCGCAGCCGCTGGCGAGCATCGACATTGCGTTCCCGCCGGCGGTGCAGGGCAGCGTCAACCTGGGCACGGAGCTGGCGCTGTTCATCGACGAAGCCGGCACGGTGCGCCATGTTCGCATCGACGGTGCGCCGCTGCCGCCGGCGCTGGAGGAAGCGGCCCGCAGCGCCTTCCTGAACGCGCGTTTCACGCCGGGCGAACTGAACGGCGCGCCGGTGCGTTCACTGATCCGGGTCGCGATCCGCTTCGACACCGAGCCGATGCCGCTGGCCGTGACCGCGGCGACGCCAGCGACCGCGCACTGACCTGGCGTGCCCCGCGCGCGGCTCAGCCGACGCAGCCTCGCGCATCGACCGGCCACACCGCCTCGACCCGGCCCTGCGCCAGCCCGCCGCGAACGCAGACGAAGTGGTCGTGGAGGTTGACCGTCGGGTCGCAGTGGCCGGGCACCAGCCAGACCATCTCGCCGAGCGCGGGCAGGCTGTCGGCAGGGGCAGCGGCGGCGCCGCCGCCGGCATCACTGCGCGGATGCAGGAGGCCATGCTCGTCGCCACCGTTGGCGAAGTCCAGCGCGCGGCCCCAGACCCGGGGCAGGCCGGAATCGAGCGCGTGCGACTTGTGGCCGGCATCGACCACCGCATGCGCCGCGCCGCGGCTCATCACCCGGCTGCAGACGAACAGTGCGTGCTCGAACACCGGCGCGTGGGGCGCGGGCTCGTTGTCGGCGTAGTCGCGGTCGAGGAACACATACGAACCCGCTTGCAGCTCACCGTGGACGCCACCGGCCGCTTCGAACACGAAGCTGCCGCTGCCGGCGCCGGTGACGAGCGGGCACGTCACGCCGGCCGAGGTGACCGCGGCACGCGCCGCGGAGGCGCGCCCGACCGCACGGCGGATGGCCGCCTCGCGCTCGGCGCTGCCACGCAGGTGCTGCGCCCCGCCGTGGTAGGCCTGCAGACCGGCAAAGCGCAAGCCTTCGTGTGACACCACCCTCCGCGCCAGGCTGCCCGCGGCCGTCGGCGCAACGCCGCAGCGGCCCTGCCCGACGTCGACCTCGACGAACACATCGAGCGTGCTGCCGGCGGCCTTCACCGCGTGGGCCAGGCGGTCGATGCCGAGCGTCGAGTCGACCGCGATCGCGAGGCGGATGCGGCCGGCCAGCGCCGCGACGCGGGCCAGCTTGTCCTCGGCGATCACTTCGTTGCTGAGGTAGATATCGCTCACGCCAGCCGCCGCCAGCGCCTCGGCCTCGGAGACCTTCTGCACGCAGATGCCGACCGCCCCGGCGGCCATTTGAAGCCGCGCGATGTGCCCGCTCTTGTGCGTCTTCGCGTGCGGCCGCAGGCGCAGCCCGTGGCTGCGCGCGAAGCCGGCCATGCGCTCGATGTTGCGTTCCAGCGCGTCGAGGTCGATCACCAGCGCGGGCGTGTCAATCACGTCCACGGTATCGCCCGGGCGAGCGGGGGCGGGCCTCATGCGGCGCGTGGCTCGGTGTCGCCGCAGCCGTCGAACGGGGTGGCGTCTAGATGCTGCATGTCGCTCCAGCCGACGAGCGTGAAGCCCTCGGGGCTGTAGAGCAGGCGGTTGATGCTCGCGTTGCCGAGCTGCCAGGTTCGTGGCGTTTGCAGGCTCACCCGTGTGGCCGCGCGGTACAGGCAGTCCATCACGCCGCCGTGGGAGACGAGGGCGATCGTCTGGCCCGGATGCCGTGCCGCCAGGCGCGCGGCGCAGGCCACGCTGCGGTGGTGGAAGGTCGTCAAGGTTTCGCCGCCCTCGGCGCCGAAGTCGGGGTCGCGCTGGCGCCAGCGCAGCGCCTGCGCCGGAAAGAGCCGCTCGACGTCGGCATGGGTGTGGCCTTCGAAGACACCGAAGCCGCGTTCGCGCAGGCCGGTGTCGGT
>JANOVJ010000419.1:0-2578 GCA_031417295.1 bacterium
GCGAGGTGTACCGCGCCCCGTAAAGCGCGCAGCAAGATCGGTGCGGGGCCGGGCAGCCGAGACGGGCTCGGCCGCGCAGGTGCCGATGAGCGTGCAGATCGACGGTACGACGGTTCTGACTGGCGCACGCACGAGGCGGCGCTGAACCGGTGGCCGCAGTTCCTGTGCGAGGTCGACGGGGTCGACATCCAGTTCTGGCACGCGTCGGGCAAGGGGCCGAAGCCGTTCCCGCTGCTGCTGGTCCACGGTTGGCCGGGGTCGATCGTCGAGTTCCAGCGCCTGGTGGGGCCGCTAACCGACCCGGCTTCGCATGGCGGCGACAGGGGTGGCATCGTCACGGCCAAGATGGGTTCGGCGCATGCCGCCCAAGTGTCGGCCATCCACTTGAACTTCGTCGTCGGCGTGGCGCCGGCCGAGAAGACCGAGGCTGACAAGGCCTTCGCGGCCGGGCGGGCGGCCTTCCGCGAGCGGGAGGCGGGCTACAGCCACGTGCAGGGCACGAAGCCCGATTCGTTGACCGTGGCCCAGACCGACTCGCCCGCCGGGCTGGCCGCGTGGGTGGTCGAGAAGTTCCGCACCTGGAGCGATTGCGGCGGCCACGTCGAGAGCGCGTTCTCGAAAGACACGCTGCTGACGAACCTGATGTTCTACTGGGCGCCCAACAGCGTGGCCGGCGCGGCGCGCATCTACTTTGAAGCGGGCCGCGACCCGGCTGACTTCCGCTACCTGAAGGTCGAGGTGCCGACCGGCGTGGCCGTCTTCCCGGCCGAGCCCTGGCAGGCGCCGCGGCACTGGGTCGAGCCGCGCTTCAATATCCAGCGCTGGACGCAGATGCCGCGCGGCGGCCACTTCTGGCGGCCGATAGCGCTAGCAGTGGCCTTGAAGCGCCCGCGAGACCTGGACGACTGCAACGCTCGAGCGTGGCTGCGCGATGATCGGCGCGCCAGCGCCGCCGCAACGCTCGCCTTCAACGAATCCCCGCCAACGCCTCCACGCCCGTCACCGGGAAGTCGGTGAACACCCCGTCCACGCCGAGCGTCATGTAGTACTGCATCTCGGCCTTCGGGTCGGTGTAGCCGTAGCCGCTGGCATCGTTGCGGAAGGTCCAGGTGTGGACCATCAAGCCCTTCTGATGCGCGAGCTCGATCACGCCGGTGCTGCCGTCGACGCGGCGGTCGTTGATCGTCAGCTTGCCGTCGCCGTTGCGATCGACACCGTCGTCCACGGTCTTCACGAGGTAGGGCTTCCAGGGGCCGATGCCGTTGGCGTAGGTCTTCACGAAGTCGAGCCCGGCGCTCGTCAGCAGGTCGGAGAACAGCCGCGGGTCGCCCTTGGCAACAAAGTCGTACGGCTGGCGGTACGGCGCCGCGAGCGACATCGAGCCGTCGGCGTTCACGTCGTCGGCGTCGATGAGCTGGATCAGGCGGATGCTGGTCTTGGTGTGCAGGTACTGCAGGTTCGAGACCTCGAACGACTGGATGAACACCGGCGCGTCGGCCACGTTGCCGTAAGCCGCGTGCAGCTTGGCAACAAGCGCGTCTTCCACCGCGTTGGCGCCGAAGATGCCGGCCATGAAGGTCGAATGCTTGATCTCCGGATAGATGCCCACGGTGCGCCCGGCCTTAGCGCCCTCGGCCTTGGCGAGCGCGATCACTTCGTCGAGCGTCGGGATCTTGTAAAGCCCGTCGAACTGCTTCGGCCGCCCGGCGCGGGCCTGGATCGCGCTCAGGGTCTTGATCTCGGCGAGCGTGAAGTCGTTGGCGAAGTAGGCCGTGGTCGAGACGCCGTCGAGCATGCGCGTGCTCATGCGGCTGGCCGGGAACTTGGTGGCCACGTCGGTCGTGCCGTCGAGCACCGGCTCGTGGCGGGCGATGAGCTGGCGGTCTTGCGTCATCACCAGGTCGGGCTCGATGAAATCGGCGCCCTGTTCGATGGCGAGCCTGTAGCCTTCGAGCGTGTGCTCGGGCAGGAAGCCTGCCGCGCCGCGGTGGCCGATGACCAGCGGCGCCTGGCCGTCGAGCGTGGCGAAGCTCGGGTTGTTGTCGCCGCTGCCGCAGCCGGCGATGAAGGCGGCGGTGGCGAGGTAGACCAGGGTCTTCTTCTTCAAGTTCTTTTCTCCGGTGCTGTGAATGGAAAAACAGCACTGTAGGCAGCGCGCAAGTCGGGTTCATGACATCGCCGTCGCGCGTTGCGCCGAGGGTTTTTCACGGCGCGGGCGGGAGGCGGGGAAATCACAATGCCGGCAGCGCTCGACGCCCTTTCACACCGCTGCAGGAAGCAACACCATGACCCGTGCACATCTGCTCGACCGCCTGATCGGTGCGGAGATGCCGGTCTTCAAGACCGCCGCGGACGTGAGGGCCTTCGAGGCCACGCCGTATGCCGAGCGCATCGCCGCCCAGAGCACCTACGAGGCCTTGCAGCTCGGCGCCGCGCGCGACCCGGCTGCTCCGGCGATCCAGTTCCTGCCCAAGGCCGACCCCGACGAGGCGCCGGTCACGATCTCCTACGCGCAGCTCATGGGCCGGGTCACGCAGGCGGCCAACCTGTTCCACGATCTCGGCGTCGGGCCGAACGA
>JANOVJ010000420.1:0-3597 GCA_031417295.1 bacterium
TCCCGCGCCGGGCGCACCTTGGCGACATGAGAAAATCCTCCGCCCTCGCCGTAGTTCAATGGATAGAACGGCCGCCTCCTAAGCGGCAAATACAGGTTCGATTCCTGTCGGCGGGACCAAGATTGCGTCCCAGGGCGTCCATCGAAATCCCAGGAAGTCTCGATTTCACCAGCATTTACGGGGCATACGGGGCGATTGGTGTCCCACGGGGTCTACAGCCGTACTCTCGAATCTTGACGGCTTTGGGGGCAACATTGGGGGCAACTGAAAAACGCCAGTTTGAGTTGCCCCCACGTGCCTCTGACCGACGTTGCCATCCGCAAGGCCAAACCCACCGACAGCCCCGTGCGGCTGTTCGATGGCGGTGGGCTCTATCTCGAGATCGTGCCGAGTGGGGGCAAGTGGTGGCGACTGAAGTATCGGCACAGCGGCAAAGAGAAGCGACTGAGCCTTGGCACCTTTCCTGACACGGGCCTCAAGGTGGCTCGCGAGGCGCGCGACAAGGCACGCCAGCAGATCGCTGCTGGTATCGATCCCAGCGCCGAGCGGAAAGCCGCGAAGGAGGTGGTCCGTCTTGCATCCCTCCATTCTTTGGAGCGAGTAGCGCGCGCTTGGCTCGCACATCGGGCAGCCATCGCGTCACCGGCAACCGGCGTGACTCGGTCGATGGGGCCGGCTGGGAGACGCTGTTCGTGGCCATCGACGACCATGCACGCATCGCCTTCACGGCCATGCATCCGGACGAGACAATGCCGCAGGCCGTGCAGTTCCTCAAGCATGCGGTGGCCTACTACAGGCGCCTGGGCATCGCCGTCAAACGGCTGCTGACCGACAACGGCTCGGCCTTCCGCTCCAAGGACTTTGCCGCCGCCTGCCAGGTGCTGGGCATCACGCACAAGTTCAGGCGAGCCTACAGGCCGCAGACCAACGGCAAGGCCGAGCGCTTCATCCAGTCAGCGCTGCGCGAGTGGGCCTATGGCTGGACATACCAACACTCAACACAGCGCACTGACGCGCTGGCCAGTTGGCAACACCACTACAACTGGCACCGGCCTCACAGCGGCATCGGCGGGCTCGCACCCATTTCCCGACTTCCTGTTTCAGGAAACAACGTCTTGACGGTTCACAGCTAGAGGTGCTCCAGGAAGCTGGACTTGAGCAGCACGTTGTCCCGGTGGAACTGCAAGAAGCGCTTCTGCCCTGACGAGAAGATTCCCACCTTCGGCGGGCTGTCGGGTTGGATGCCCATGCGGAGCAGAGATTCGCGATGTGTCACGGGCGAGACGATGACTTGGCCGGTGTCTTCGAACGCGATGAATCCGCGGTCAAACAAGTAGTCGATGCTCGGCGTGAGCAACGGGCCGTTCTCACCGTCGAGCCGTTCTTCGTTTGTGGCGTCGCGCCACGGCTTGCAATGGCTTGCGCGCAGAGGCTCTTCGCGGTTCACGCCGGTGAAACCACGCCCTGCACCTACGGCGGCACTCGGCCCTGGTTCGTCTGCCCGATTCGCGGCGAGCGGGTGGCGACGCTGTTCCTGCGCGGCGGGCGCTTCGCGTGGCGGCATTGCCAACGGATCGTCTACGCCAGCCAGAGCGACGATGCGCTCGGGCGCACTTGGCGCAAGCAACAACGATTCGAGGCGAAGCTCGGCGAGCACTGGCAGCGGCCGAAGAGCATGCACCAGACGACTCACTCCCGGCTGTTGTCGATCATCTGGGACTGGGAGGAGCGACGCGAGGAAGCGCTGTTCGTGTTCCTTGACGTGATGATGCGGCGGCACCCGTGGCTGGCGAACAGCGAATCAACCTGAAGTGCTGGTCGGTGCAGCAAGTCTCGAGTACTGTCGAACAGCCCCTCGAAAGCGGGGCTGGCCGGGTCTTGTGGCGTTGCGCCGTCACTGCCACGATCACAAGAAGCGAGGTGCGGACCACGAACCGCTGAGAATAGTCTCCGTGCCCTGCCGCCCCGGCCGCTCAAAGGAACGCTGACGATGTCGATCGCCTGGAACGCATTCACACCCTGGTCGTCGCTGGCCGGCGGCGTGCTGATCGGCATCGCGGCGGCGATGTTGCTGCTGCTCAACGGCCGCATCGCGGGCATCAGCGGCATCCTCGGCGGGTTGCTCAAGCCGGTGTCTGGCGAAGTCGGGTGGCGGGTGGCGTTCATCGCCGGGCTGCTGGTTTCGCCACTAGCCTATCGGCTGTTCGCGGCGCTTCCGTGGCCGCAGATCGAAGCGTCGTACGGCGCGCTGGTGCTCGCCGGCCTGCTGGTCGGCGTGGGCACGCGCTATGGCGGCGGCTGCACGTGCGGGGTTGGTGTCTGCGGCCTGTCGCGGCTGTCACCGCGCTCGCTCGTGGCCACGCTCGCTTTCATGGGCGCCGGTTTCGCGACGGTGTTCGTCATCCGTCATGGGTTCGGTCTTTGAGGAGTTGCTGATGTTGGTTTTTGCATCCTTGTTGAGCGGCCTGGTGTTCGGGCTCGGCCTGATCGTCTCGGGCATGGCCAACCCGGCCAAGGTGCTCGGGTTTCTCGATCTCGCCGGCGCCTGGGACCCGTCGCTGGCCCTGGTCATGGGCGGCGCGATCGGCGTTGGCCTGGTGGCATTTTTTGCGGCGCGGCAGCGCAGGGTCTCGTTGCTCGGCGCCGAGATGAAGCTGCCGACTGCGCGCCAGATCGACCGCCGTCTCGTCGGCGGCAGCGCGCTGTTCGGCATCGGCTGGGGCGTGGCGGGCTTCTGCCCCGGGCCGGCGCTGGTCGCGCTCGGCATGGGCGAGGTCAAGGCGCTGCTGTTCGTTGCGGCGATGCTGGCAGGCATGGCGGGGTTCGAGCTGTTCGAGGGGTTCAGGCGCCGCCGGCAGGCCGGTGCGCTGGGTGCCACCTGAGGATGAGGACGCACCGGCGCCCCTCTAGGGCCGACTCGACTCAACCACTGCGCCGCCGCGTCAAATCACCCAGAGGTCAGCCAGCGTCACCACCGTGCCGGCATTGAGCGCCGCGAACTGCACGGCCGCCCCGGCGCCGGTGCCGTCGGCGTCGAAATAAAGCTTGCCGGTGGCCTGGTTGTAGATCACGCGGTCGGAGGCGTCGAGCGCGGCCGCACCAACGACGAAGGCGGTTGCGGCGAGCTGGCCCAGTGGGCCGACCCCGGCGAAGACAGCGTCGTCGAGATCGATCCGGTCGTCGGCCGAGAGGAAGTCGGTGATGGTGTCGAGGTTGGTCGTGGCGTTGCGCAGCGTGGTGAAGCGGAAGTAGTCGAGCCCAGTGCCGCCGGTCAGCCGGTCGTTGCCCAGGCCGCCGTCGAGGATATTGGCGGCCGCGTTGCCAATGAGGGTGTTGGCAAGGGTGTTGCCGCTGCCGTTGATGGCGAACGCGCCCGTCAACGTGAGGTTCTCGATGTTGGCGCCTGCAACCCAGCTCACGCCGGAGAGCACGGTGTCGATCTCGGTTGCGAGGGTCGAGGTCTCGCTGACCACGTCACCGGCCACATCGACGACATAGGTGTCGTTGCCCGTGCCACCGATCAGAGTGTCGATGCCGGCCGCGCCGTTGAGGGTGTTGGCCGCAGCGTTGCCGATCAGCAGGTTGGCCTGCGCGTTG
>JANOVJ010000421.1:0-1790 GCA_031417295.1 bacterium
CATGTTCGGGTCCATGCCGAAGGCCGGGCCCGAGCCCCACAGCGCCAGCGCCGCCTGCTTGCCGTAGTGGTAGGCCACCACGCCGTGCCCGCCGTCGAGCGTGCCCTTGTTCACCGCCTCCAGCAACTGGAACGCCGGCACCACCGCGCCCGAGGGCAGGACCTCGATCTTCAGGCGCCCGCCGGCCATGTCATTCACCTTCTTCGCAAAGTCGTTGGCGTACTCGTGGAAGATGTCCTTGGCCGGCCAGGTGCTCTGGAAGCGAAACGTCACGGTCTGGGCTGTCGAGATCATCGGGAACGCCAGGGTGCCCGCGCCGACGGCGCCGGCTGCGGCAGTACCCAGGAACTTGCGGCGTGGGGATTGGGGTTTGGTCATGATGGGCTCCTTGTTACTGCAGAGGAAGTTGAACGGTTCACTCGCCACCACGGCGCCGAGGGCGCCGCGGATCGGGTGCCCCTTCATCGTAGTCAAGCACGCGGAGTTTGCCGCTGGCACAAACCCGCGCCGGCCGGCTCAGCGCGGGAAAGCCCTGATTGATGATGCCTGACAGGTCGGCGCAACTAGGCCAGCGCCCGGCCGATCAGGATTTTCTGTACGTCCGAGGTGCCTTCGTAGATCTGGCAGACGCGCACGTCACGGTAGATGCGCTCTACGGGAAAGTCGCTCACGTAGCCGTAGCCGCCGTGGATCTGGATCGCCGCGCTGCACACGCGCTCGGCCATCTCGCTGGCGAAGAGCTTGGCCATCGCAGCCTCTTTCAGGCACGGCACGCCGGCATCCTTGAGGCTGGCCGCGTGGTGGATCAACTGGCGCGCCGCCTCGATCTGCGTCGCCATCTCGCCGAGGCGGAAGTGGAGCGCCTGGTGCTCGAAGATCGGCTTGCCGAAGGCAACGCGCTCTTTCGAGTAGCGCAGCGCCGCCTCGAACGCGGCGCGCGCCATGCCGACGCTTTGCGCGGCGATGCCGATGCGCCCGCCTTCAAGACCGCCCAGCGCGATGCGGTAGCCCTCGCCCTCGGTGCCAATCAGGTTTTCGGCTGGAATGCGGCAGTTGTCAAAGTTGATCTGCGCGGTGTCGCTGCTGTTTTGGCCCAGCTTGTCTTCGAGCCGCGCCACCACATAGCCGGGCGCGTTGGTCGGCACGATGAAGGCGCTCATGCCTTTCTTGCCGGCGCCCTTGTCGGTGACCGCAATGACGATGGCGGCGTGGCCGTTTTTGCCGCTGGTGATGAACTGCTTGACGCCGTTCAGCACGTAGTGGTCACCGTCCTTGACTGCCGTGGTCTTCAGGCCGCCGGCCTCCGAGCCGACATGCGGCTCGGTCAGGCAGAAGGCGCCGAGCATCTCGCCGCGCGCCAGCGGCTTCAACCACGCCTGCTTTTGCGCTTCATTGCCCCAGGCCATCAAGATCGAACAGACGGGGCAGTTGTTGACGCTGACGATGGTCGATGTCGAGCCATCGCCGACGGCGATCAAAGACGGCGGCGACTACGTGCTCAACGGCGTCAAGCAGTTCATCACCAGCGGCAAGCATGGCGACGTGGCGATCGTGATGGCAGTCACCGACAAAGCTGCCGGCAAGCGCGGCATCAGCGCCTTCATCGTGCCCACGGCCACGCCCGGCTACACCGTGGCGCGGCTCGAAGACAAGACCGGCCAGCACGCCAGCGACACGGCGCAGATCCTGTTCGAGAACTGCCGCATTCCCGCGACCCACCTGATCGGCGACGAAGGCCAGGGCCTGAAGATCGCGCTGTCGGGCCTGGAGGGCGGGCGCATCGGCATCGC
>JANOVJ010000422.1:0-2028 GCA_031417295.1 bacterium
CGCCGCGGCACGCTTCGGCATGAACATCGCCGATGTGCAGGCCGTCATCAGCTCGGCCGTGGGCGGCGACAACATCGGCGAGACGGTGGAGGGCCTGCAGCGCTTCCCGATCAACCTGCGCTACCCGCGCGAGACGCGCGATTCGCTGGACAAGCTGCGCGTGCTGCCCATCGTCAGCGAGAAGGGCGCGCGGCTGCTGCTGTCGGACGTGGCCGACCTCCGCATCACCGACGGCCCGCCGATGCTGCGCAGCGAGAACGCGCGGCTGTCGGGCTGGGTCTACGTCGACATCCGCGGGCGCGATTTGAAGTCGGCCGTGCTCGACATGCAGCGCGTCGTCGCCGAGAAGGTGGTGCTGCCGGCCGGTTACTCGATCTCGTGGTCGGGGCAGTTCGAGTTCCTGGAGCGCGCCACCGCGAAGCTGAAGGTCGTCGTGCCGTTCACGCTGCTGATCATCTTCGTGCTGCTGTACCTGACCTTCAAGCGTTTCGACGAGGCGCTGTTGATCATGGCGACCCTGCCATTCGCGCTGGTCGGCGGCATCTGGCTGCTCTACCTTCTGAACTACAACCTGTCGGTGGCCGGCGCGGTGGGCTTCATCGCGCTCGCGGGCGTGTCTGCCGAGTTTGGCGTGATCATGCTGCTCTACCTGCGGCAAGCATGGGACGCGCGCCTCGCCCTGGGCCAGACGAGCGCCAACGATCTGCTCGGTGCGATCCGCGACGGCGCCGTGCTGCGCGTGCGGCCGAAGGCGATGACTGTGGCGGTGATCCTGGCCGGGCTGTTCCCGATCATGTGGGGCGCGGGCACCGGCTCCGAAGTGATGCAGCGCATCGCGGCGCCGATGGTCGGCGGCATGATCACCGCGCCCCTGCTGTCGATGTTCGTTGTGCCGGCGGCGTATCTGTTGATGCGGCGCAAGCGGCGGGCGGCGGACGCGTCGGCGTTCAGCCATCCGGCACGCCATGGCGAGGCGTCGGCGGCTCCGTGAAGCTGTCAGGGCGGAGACAGGGTCTCGCCCTTCGGCCCGTCGGTCGCCTGGCCGTGCTGCAGGTCAGGCCCCGCTTCCTACAATCGCCCGAAGAACCCGAAGCCAGCGGCAATCACGGAGGGCGACCTCACCATGGCGGAGCAGCGAATCGTCGGTTTCCACCAGGACGACGAAGGCCACTGGGTTGCGCAGCTCGAATGCGGGCACCACCAGCACGTGCGCCACAACCCGCCGTGGACCTGCCGGCTCTGGGTCACCACAGCCGAAGGCCGCAACGGCGTCCTGGGCCGAGCCCTCGCTTGCGCAAAGTGTGACCGGGGTGAACCTCGGGACGGGCCCGCATCCGCCGCAACCCGTTGACCACGCCCACGCGGTCGTGCGCCGACAGCGTGCAAACCGGCCAGTCCGCCTTTCTACAATCGCCCCATCCCACCCGACCGGCCGCCGCCATGCCCACCACCGCCCGCGACACCAAAGACCACTCGCTCGACCACATCGCCCCGCGCGACAAGGCCGAGATCCTGTCGCAGGCGCTGCCCTACATCCGCAAGTTCCACGGCAAGACGATCGTGATCAAGTACGGCGGCAACGCGATGACCGACCCCGAGTTGCAGCAGGACTTCGCCGAAGACGTGGTGCTGCTGAAGCTCGTGGGCATGAACCCGGTGGTGGTGCACGGCGGCGGGCCGCAGATCGAGGAGGCGCTGGCCCGGCTGGGCAAGAAGGGCAGCTTCATCCAGGGCATGCGCGTGACGGACGCCGAGACCATGGAAGTGGTGGAATGGGTGCTCGCCGGGCAGGTGCAGCAAGACATCGTCGGCCTGATCAACGTGGCCGGCGGCAAGGCGGTGGGGTTGACCGGGCGCGACGGCGGGCTGATCCGCGCGCGCAAGCTGAAGCTGGTCGACCTGAAGGACCCGAGCAAGGTCCACGACGTGGGCCAGGTGGGCGAGATCGAGTCGATCGACCCTTCTGTGGTGCGCGCGCTGCAGGACGACCAGTTCATCCCCGTCATCTCGCCGCTGGGCTTTGGCGCC
>JANOVJ010000423.1:0-2523 GCA_031417295.1 bacterium
CGCGAGCGCCGAACAGCCATCATGAGCATTTCAGTCCGCAACATCCGCAAGACCTTCGGTGGCTTCACCGCGCTCGGCGACGTGAGCCTCGATTTCCCGACTGGCGAACTGGTCGCGTTGCTCGGCCCCTCGGGCTGCGGCAAGACAACGCTGCTGCGCATCATCGCCGGCCTGGAAACGGCTGACAGCGGGCGCGTGATGCTTGAAGGCGAAGACGCTTCCGACACCCACGTGCGCGAGCGCCAGGTCGGCTTCGTGTTCCAGCACTACGCGCTCTTTCGCCACATGACGGTGTTCGACAACGTCGCCTTCGGCCAGCGCGTCAAGCCGCGCAAGCAGCGCCTGAGCGAGGCCGAGATCAAGCGCAAGGTGATGGAGCTGCTGGAGCTGGTGCAACTCGCCCACTTCGCCAACCGATTTCCGCCGCAGCTCTCGGGCGGCCAGCGGCAGCGCATCGCACTCGCCCGGGCCCTCGCCGTGCAGCCGCGCGTGCTGCTGCTCGACGAACCCTTCGGCGCGCTCGACGCCCAGGTGCGCAAGGAATTGCGCCGCTGGTTGCGCAACCTGCACGACGAGCTGCACATCACCAGCGTCTTCGTCACCCACGACCAGGAGGAAGCGCTCGAAGTGGCCGACCGCGTGGTGCTGATGGACCACGGCCGCGTCGAGCAGGTCGGCACGCCGCACGAGGTGTATGAGCGCCCGGCGACACCGTTCGTGTTCGGCTTCCTCGGTGCGGTGAACCGCTTCAACGGGAAGGCCGACGGCGCGACCTTGCGCGTCGGCGCCGACACGCTGGCGCACGACGCGCAAGGCCTCGCCGCAGGCGCGTCGGTGCTCGGCTTCGCGCGGCCGTACGAACTGGACATCGTCATCGGTGCAGGCGCGGGCCACGGTGTCGAGGCGCAGGTGACGCGCGTGCTCGGCTTCGGCGCCAACCCGCGCGTCGAGCTGACGGGCAGCAACGGCCAGCACTACGAAGTCGAGATGAGCCGCGAGCGCATCGCCGCGCTGCAACTGCAGCCGTCGCAGCCGGTGCGCCTGGTGCCGCAACGCCTGAGCGTGTTCGCCGACCCGCAGCGGCAGCAGGCCAATCGCCAGGCCGCCTGAAATGAACTCCCCAAGCTCGCATCCGCTCGCGGCCCCCCGAGGGGGCGCTCAGTGCCTTCGGGCGGCCGGGCGGCACTAGGATGAAACTGCCCCAAGCTCACTTCGTTCGCTGCCCCCAAGGGGCGCGTCAGCGCCTTCGGGCGGCCGGGCGGCACTGACATGAACTTCCAGCAACTGCGCATCCTGCGCGAGGCGGTGCAGCAGAACTTCAACCTCACCGAAGTGGCGAACGCGCTCTACACCTCGCAGTCGGGCGTGAGCAAGCACATCAAGGACCTGGAAGACGAGCTCGGCGTCGAGCTGTTCGTGCGCCGCGGCAAGCGCCTGCTCGGCCTCACCGAGCCGGGGCGCGAGCTGATCGGTACCGTCGAGCGGATGCTGATGGACGCCGGCAACATCAAGCGCGTGGCCGAACAGTTCGCCAACAGCGACAGCGGCAGCCTGACCATCGCCACCACCCACACCCAGGCCCGCTACGCGCTGCCGCAGATCGTGCGCCGCTTCAAGGCCGCCTTCCCGCGGGTGCACCTGGTGCTGCACGAGGCCAACCCGGCGGAGATCGTGGCGCTGTTGCAATCCGGCGAGGCCGACATCGCCATCGCCACCGAGGCGCTCGAAGGCCACGCCGCGTTCGTGACCTTCCCGTTCTACGAGTGGTACCACGCCGTCGTCGTGCCGGCCGACCATGCGCTCGCGCCGCTGGCCAGCGAGCCGGGCTCGCTGACGATCGAGACGCTGGCCGAGCAGCCGCTCGTCACCTACCACGAGGGCTACACCGGCCGCGCCCGCATTGACCTGGCGTTCGCGCTCGCCGGCCTGGCGCCCGACATCGTGATGGCCGCGCTCGACGCCGACGTGATCAAGACGTATGTCGAAGTCGGCCTGGGCGTGGGCATCGTCGCCTCGATGGCGTTCGACGACAAGCGTGACGGCGGCCTGTGCAAGATCGACGCATCGCACCTGTTCGAGCGCAACGCGACCCGCATCGCGGTGCGGCGCGGGCACTATCTGCGCGGCTACGCGTACCGCTTTCTCGAGGAGTGCGCGCCGGCACTCACCGCAGCCGTGGTGCGCGAAGCGCTCGAAGGGGCGTAGGCCCGGCGTCGCGTGCGATCATTCCAAGCGTGACTTCACGCGCCTCCGCCCCGTTGCTCGCCGTCGATGCCGACGTGACCGCCGCGTCCACACTCGACAAGGCGTTCTACCTCGACCCCGCGCTGTTCGCTGCGGCGCGCGAACGCATCTTCGCCCGCACCTGGCACTGGATCGGCGACGTGGCCGAACCTGCTTCGCTTTCGCCGCGCGAGATGCTGCCCGGCCTGCTCGACGAACCCTTGCTGCTGGCGCGCGACGCGGCCGGCGTGCTGCGCTGCCTGTCCAACGTCTGCACCCACCGCGGCAATCTGTTGGTGC
>JANOVJ010000424.1:0-2222 GCA_031417295.1 bacterium
CAGGGGCTGCCGCACGCCGAGGAAGCGGGTGGCCTGAGCGGCAAACCGGTGCTCGCCGCCAGCAACCGGGTGATCGCGCAGTTGCGCGCTGCGCTGGGCAAGCACTACCCGATCATCGGTGTTGGCGGGGTGATGAGTGGCGCCGATGCGAAGGCCAAGCGGGATGCCGGCGCGGACGTGGTGCAGGTCTACACCGGGCTGATCTACAACGGCCCCGCGCTGGTGAGCGAAGCAGCACGGGCGCTTGCCCCGCGCTAGAAGTCGTCCAGTGTGGGAAACGCGTCGTCGCCGACGATGCACGACCAAAGGTACAACGCCACGCCCACGTCGCCAGTCCAGAGAGAGTAGCGCCCGGTGCCATGTTCGCTGCGAGCGCGGTCGACCTGCCATATCGCGTGCATGGCGAACGCCCTGGCCCGATCGAGCCACGCCGCATCGCCACTGCGTCGCCACAGCTTGAGCAGCGCGTAGCCATTGCCAGCGGTGCCATGGCACAAGCCGCCGCCTTTTGCCAACGGGCCGGCGCGCCAGGTGAGCTCGGCTGCGCCGCTCAACAATGCGTCCCAGCGCGGCTCGCGCGGCGCCGATGCAAGTCGGCAAACGGTGCCGGGCGCGCCGTGGCAGTCGTGCACCAGCGGGATGCGGCCGACGACGCGAACCCGGTCGGCCCTGGGATGCCAGTTGACGAGGCCGTCGGCTGAACGAAGCGCCAATGGCGACAAGGCGTCGAAGGCACCCGCCGCGAACGCCGCCACAAGTTCGGTGGGCAACAAAGCCGCACCGCGCAACGCCGGGTACACGTTGCCGGCGTAGCCATGGCCCGCGCCGAGATAGCGCGTCGTATCGCCGTACATCTGCTGCTGCCACAGCCACGCGCCATGCGGTTCATCGAAGACACGCTGCGCCCAGAGCACCCGCAGGCCCTGTTCGAGCAGCGCGGCCCAGCGCGGCTCTGCGGTCTGTTCGGCCATGTGGATGGCGGCCAGCAGGCTGCCGGGAGAGCCCCACAGGGCTTCCTGCGTCGGGTGGTGCAGGTTGCCGGCCACGGTGTCGAAAAGGCGATCCGCAAGCTGCGGGTCGCGCGTCAGTTTCCATTGCAGCAACAGCAGGCCGGTGTCGCCCATCAGGTAGGACGCGGCTCCGTTCTTCACGACCTCCGGTGTCTCGCGGTTGCGGGCGATGAGTGCGGGCAGGTACGGTCGGAAGTCGATGCGCAGCGGCTCGATGGCGCCCAATTCGGCGAGCCGTACCAGCGCCCAGATCACGCCACCGGCGCCGAAGTAGAGCATCTGGTAGCGGTAGCCGGGCGCGTGCGGCTCGTCGAGCGCATGGGTCGGCCAGCCACGCTCGCCTTCAAAGGCCGCGAGGGCATCGTCGGCGATGCGCGCGATGGCGGCGCGCGCCACCGGCTCGCTCCAGCGTTCGGAGCTCAGTGCCTCATGGCGTACCGGGTCGAACAGCCGCTGTTCGCTCATCGCCCGTCCTCTCGCCTGCCGCTGCCGCTCAGTGCAACGGCACGCCCGTCTTGCTTTGCAGTTCCTCGCGCGTCACCCCGGGCGCCATCTCGACCACGGTCAACCCGCCCGGCGTCACGTCCAGCACCGCCAGGTCGGTGATGATGCGGTTGACCACGCCCAGGCCGGTCAGCGGCAGCGTGCACTGCGGCAGGATCTTGAGGTCGATCGTGCCGTCTTTCTTCTTCGCCACATGCTCCATCAGCACCAGCACGCGGGCCACGCCGGCCACCAGGTCCATCGCGCCGCCCATGCCCTTGACCATCTTGCCGGGGATCATCCAGTTCGCCAGATCGCCCTTCTCGCTGACCTGCATCGCGCCCAGGATCGAGAGGTTGATCTTGCCGCCGCGGATCATCGCGAAGCTCTGCTCCGAGCCGAAGATGCTCGAACCCGGCAGCGTGGTCACGGTCTGCTTGCCGGCATTGATGAGGTCGGCGTCGACTTCGTCTTCGGTCGGGAACGGGCCGATGCCAAGCATGCCGTTCTCGCTTTGCAGCCAGACCTCGATCTCGGGGCTGACGAAGTTGGCCACCAGCGTGGGCAGGCCGATGCCGAGGTTGACGTAGAAGCCGTCCTGCAATTCCTCGGCCGCGCGCGCGGCCATTTGGTCGTGACTCCAGGCCATATCAGACTCCCGCCTTCTCAGTGATGGTGCGCTTCTCGATCCGCTTCTCGGGCTTCGCGTTGAGCACGATGCGGTGCACG
>JANOVJ010000425.1:0-6273 GCA_031417295.1 bacterium
CACGGCCGGGGCCATGCGCCGCGCCAGGTAGCCGGTGCCGGCGCCAACGTCGGCCACCACCATGCCGGGCTTGAGCAGCAGCGCGGCCACGAGCAGGTCGGTGCGCTCTTCGCGCTCGCGTTCCTCCCGATCGAGCCAGGCAGCGCCCTGCCAGCCCATCACGGCGGCGATCTCGCGCCCCATGTAGCGCTTGCCGATGCCGTCGGCGCTGGCCGGCGTGCGGGTGTAGCGCTCGGTCGGGCGCTCGGTGTCGGCGCGGGCCAGCGTGGCGGTGCTCAGCAACACCGCGCCCACCACGGCTGCCAACATCTTCAGCGCGATTCGATTCATGTGCTGCACCTCATGAGCTTCACAACAGGCACCGCGCGATGCGGCGGCGGCATCACGGCACGCCGAGCCAGATTTCGTTGCGTCGCAGGAACCAGGGCGTGAACGGCCCGTTGTAGCGCGCCAGCACGGGCTCGCCCTGGGTCGCCACGCCTGCGGCTTTCAGCGCGGCCTCCAACAGTGCCAGATGCTCGTCGTAGTTGGCCTGCGACCACAACCCCGAGTAGCGGATCGCTGCCCAGGTGCTGGCCGGTACCAGGCGCAGCGTGACCCGCGGGTCCAGCGGCTCGGGTGCGGACGCGAGCGTCACGCCCTTGGGCAGGACGAACTGGACCCGTATGCCGCCCGCCACGGCGGCCTGCGTCACCGGGGCGGTCATGTCCATTCGCACGGGCGCGGCGCTCTGGGTGACCGGCGCCGTCATCGCGAACGTCTTCTCGCCCTTGTTCTTGCCGAAGATGTAGCCGGCGAGGATCGGGAACGCCTGGCTGCCGGCGTCGTCGGCCGAGGTGTTCAGCACCACCTCGGCCACCACATACGGCGCGTACTGGCGCAGCTCCACGGTGCCGAGTTGGCGGACGACTTCGTGGTCGGGCTCTTCGATAGCGTGGCTCAACAAGGGCATGGCGGCGAGGGCGAGCAACAGCAGTCTGCGAAGCATGGTGGCGGGTGGGTGAACAAGCGTGGGTCAACAAGGCCGGTGAGCAAGGGCTGAGGCTCAGGCCGGCAGGATCAGCCCTTCGTGCAAGGCCACATATTCGAGCGCCGCCTCGAACTGTGCGCGCGAGTTGGCCGCCACTTGCCGCAGGTAGCCATGCAACTCGGCGTCGGCCGCGCTGCGGTGCGCGCATTCGGCGCTGTAGGCCTCGAAGTGGGAGAGCTGCATCAACAGCTCGGCCACATGGCGCGGGCACTCGCAGGCGATGGTGGACGACAGGCTGGCGAACCCGGCCAGCGCAGCGTCGTCAAAGCGGCGCGGTGGCGGCGCGGGGGGTGCGGGCGGCGTTGTGTTGCGCGCTGCGGGGCGCGTTTCTGCGGCAGCGTTGGGCAGGCCCTGCAACCACTGCACGAGCACGGTGTCGCTCTGCGGTTCGCACAGCAAGGCCGTGCCGGCTGCGGCCAGCGCGGCGCAGGTGGGCTCGGCGGCAAAGCGGTACAGCACTGCTTTGGGCCGCGTGGCCAGAGCCGGCGCGGCGGCCTCCAGAGCGGCGAGCCAGCCCGCTTGCAGCCGTGGTTCGTGGACCAGCAAGGTATCGACCGCCGCGCCCTGCAACGCTGCGGCGGCCTGGGTTGCATCGTCGAACGGGCCGAGCAGTTGCAGCGGCCGGCCCAGCCGGCGCAACAGCGCGGGCCGTTGCAGCCGCCGCGCCAGCGCCGCGCCGATCACCGCGACGCGCCAGGCGCGAGCGGGCGCGGTGGCGAGCGCGGCAGCGTCGAGCGGCTGCCGGGCCGCCAGCACGCTGGCGTGCGTGGCCGCCACACCCTGGAGCTGGGGCAGGGTGAGCGGCGCCAGGCTGCCGATGGCGTGGCCCAGGTCGGTCAGATGCTTGACCAGGCCGAGATGCCGCACGTCTTCAGCGGAATACAGGCGCTGGCCGTTGGGCGACAGGGGTCGCTGCGTCAAGCTGTAGCGGCGCTCCCAGACGCGAAGCGTGGCGACCGGCATGCGCAGCATCCGGGCGACGGCGCCGCTGCGATGCCGCGCCGTCTCGGGATCTTTCGGCGTTGCTGGAGATGACTTCCCTTTGGCCAAGATGAACCTTTGATGAACTGGATTTGAAGCGTAGTACTGGACCGATATGCGGGGTCTTGCTGAATTTGACTCTATTATGACGCCAAAGTGAGTATCCTCTCACTTGCGCTGTTGTAGGCGCTTGCCCGGCATCCTGCCCCCGTTTCAACCACCGCAAGGAATTCACCATGACCGCACCTGTTCAACGCCGCATTTTTCTGATCGCCGTGGCGGCCTCTGCCGCCACGCTGGGCACGCTGGCCCACGCGCAGGCGATGGTCGACGAAAAAGACGCGCAGGCCGCGGCGCTGGGTTACGTGGCCGACGCCAAGCGCGTCGACACGAAGAAGTTTCCGAAGTACGCCGCCGGGCAAAACTGCGCCAACTGCGCGCTCTACCAGGGCAAGCCCACCGACAAGGCGGGTGCCTGCCCGCTGTTTGCCGGCAAGCAGGTGGCTGGTGAAGGCTGGTGCAGCGCCTGGGCCAAGAAGGGCTGACCCTGCGTGGTCAAGTTGCGCTCCCTGGTAGTCGTGCTGGGCGACCAGCTCGACCTCGAAGCTGCCGCCTTCGATGGTTTCGACGCTGGCGTCGACAGCGTCTGGATGGCTGAGGCGGCGGACGAGGCGACCCACGTCTGGTCGAGCAAACCCCGCACGGCAATGTTCCTGGCTGCCATGCGGCACTTTGCGCTGGCATTGCAATCTGTCGGCCGACCCCTGCATTACACCCGGCTCGACGCGGCCCTCAACCGCGGCAGCCTTGCGGCGCAATTGCAGGCCGACATCCTGACCCTGCGGCCGGCCCGGCTCGTCATCACCGCGCCCGGCGACTGGCGAGTGTTGCAGGCGGTCAAGGCTGTCGCCGAGAGCGCCAGCCTGCCGCTGGAAATTCGCGAAGACCGGCATTTCTACGTCAGCGTGCGCGAGTTCGCGGCTCATGCCGAGGGGCGCAAGGCGTTGCGCATGGAGTACTTCTACCGCGAGCAGCGCAAGCGCCACGGCGTGCTGATGGAGCCGCAGCGCCCCGACACACCGATCGGCGACCAGTGGAATTTCGACGCTGACAACCGCGAGGCCTTCGGTGCCGAAGGGCCGGGCGCGGTGCCGCCCCGCACAGCCTTCGAGCCCGATGCCGTCACGCGCGAGGTGATCGCGCTCGTCAACACCCGCTTCGCAGATCATCCTGGCCGGCTCGACAGCTTCGCCTGGCCGGTGACGCGGGCGCAAGCGCTGCAATCCTTGCAGGCCTTCATTCGGGAACGTCTGCCGCTGTTCGGCCGCTACCAGGACGCGATGTGGCCGGGCGACCCTTGGCTCTACCACGCGCATCTGTCGGCCGCGCTCAACCTGAAGCTGCTGAATCCGCGCGAAGTGGTGGCTGCGGCCGAAGCGGCGCATCGCGACGGGCAGGCGCCACTGGCCAGTGTCGAGGGTTTCATCCGTCAGATCCTCGGTTGGCGCGAATACGTCCGCGGCATCTACTGGACGCAAATGCCGGAGTACCTGGAGCGCAACGCGCTCGACGCCGAGGAAGACCTGCCCGCGTGGTACTGGACCGGCGCCACCGACATGGCCTGCCTGCGCGATGCGCTGGCGCAGACGCTCACGCATGGCTACGCCAATCACATCCAGCGGCTGATGGTCACGGGCCTGTACGCGCTGATGTTGGGCGTGAACCCCAAGCAGGTACACGCCTGGTACCTAGCGGTCTATGTCGACGCCGTGGAATGGGCCGAGCTGCCCAACACCCTGGGCATGAGCCAGTACGCGGATGGCGGCGTGATGGGCAGCAAGCCCTACATCGCCACTGGCAAGTACATCCAGCGCATGAGCCCGCACTGCAAGGGCTGCCGCTACGACCCTGCAGAGCGCAGTGGCAGCAGCGCCTGCCCGTTCACCACGTTGTACTGGGATTTCCTGATGCGCCACGAAGCGAGGCTGGCAAAAAACCCGCGAATGGCGCTCCAGGTGAAGAACGTCGCGCGCCTGACCGACGTGCAAAAGCTGGCGGTGAGCGATCGCGCGGCGGCGATCCGCCGGAGCGAAGTTGGGGGCGCGGCAGTGGCCGGGCAGCATGGCTGAGCCCGGCCGGCCGTCCGAGGGGCTGCTGCCGGCGTGCGCGACCTTCGCGCCCACGTGTGCCGCGGCGCAGGCGCGCATCGCTGCTGTGCGGCCGGCTGCCTATGCGCGCACACGCAACGCCATCGACGGTGCCGTCAGTGGCTTGTCGCCGTACATCACGCATGGCTTCGTCTCGCTCACCGACGTGTTGACCGGCGTGGCGGCGCGGCATGCGCTCGATGCGCAGCACAAGTTCGTCTACGAACTTGGCTGGCGCGCCTACTTCCGCCATGTCTGGCAGCACCGCGGCGAGGGCATTTTGCGTTCTCTCCACGAGGGCCCGCTGCCGGAAGACGCCTACGCCAGGGAGGTGCCAGCCGATCTCCGCGAAGGCCGCACGGGCGTGCCGGTGATCGACGAAGCGGTGCACGCGCTGTACGCCACCGGCATGCTGCACAACCACGCGCGCATGTGGCTGGCGAGCTATGGGGTGCACGTGCGCAAGGTGCATTGGCGGGCCGGCGCCGACTGGCTCTACGGCCACCTGCTCGACGGCGACCTCGCAAGCAACCATCTCAGCTGGCAGTGGGTGGCCGGTACCGCCAGCCGCAAGCCCTATCTCTTCAATGCCGAAAACGTGGCGCGCTTTGCGCCCGCAGCGTGGCACAGCCCGGGCAGCGTGATCGACGTGCCTTACGACGTGCTTGACCGCATCGCGCGTGAAGCAGGTGTGAACGCCCCGGGCACACGCCACGTCGGCACGGTGGCGCCAGCCCGCACGGCGCTGGCCGCGACATCGCCGCTCGAGCCGTGTCTGCGGGCCGACCCGCCCGAAGATCTGGGCGCGGTCACCCCGGCCCCGGCGCTCGTCAAAGGCCGCGACATCTGGCTGGTGCATCCCTGGAACCTGGGCACGCTGCCCGCGCTGGCAGCCGACACCCTGGTGCTGGGCTTGTTCGTCAGCGACTTCCACCGCGCCTGGCCCTGGAGCGAGCGGCGCTGGCGCTTCGTGGGCACACGCATGGGCGAGCTCACGGCGCATTGTTGGCGGGGTGACGCGGCCACGATCGGTGCGGCGCTGGCCGGCGCGCGCAGTGTGCGCAGCATCGACGAGCCGCACCTTGCACCGTGGCTCGCACGCTGGGCCGAGTGCCGGGCGGCGTCGGCGCTGTTCCCGCCAGTGGCCGGGCGCTGTGATTCGTTTTCGCAGTGGTGGTTGCGTGCGTCACGCGGGCTGCAATCGGCGGCCGACCTGTTGGCCGTCAACAAGGTGCCCGCAGGATGAGCCCCGCCGAACCCGCGGTTCCGTTGCGGCCGCTGACCGTGCTTTACGACGGGGCCTGCCCGCTGTGCCGGCGCGAAATCGGCGTTTACCGGGGCCTGCAGCCCAATACACCGGTGTGCTTTGCCGACGTGAGCGACGCCGCCCAGCCGCTGCCGCTGGGCACCACGCGGCCGCAGTTGATGGCGCGCTTCCACGTGCTCGACGCGAACGGCCACTTGCTTGGCGGTGCGCAAGCGTTTCTGGCGCTGTGGGCCACGCTTCCCGGCTGGCGTTGGCTGGCCCGCTTCGGCCGCTTGCCGGGGGTCGCCTGGCTGATGGAGCGCACCTACCGCGCCTTCTTGCGCTTTCGGCCTGCGCTGCAGCGCTGGGCGGCTCGCCTGGACCGGCCGGCCTGAGCGGGCCGCGCCTTCACACATTGGAGCGCCCGTGAACGACGACCCGCGCTGCTGCGGCAGCGGTACCTGCATCATCGACACCGAAGGCCGCTGCTGGTGCGGCCAGCAATGGAACGGCCAGAAGATGGGCCATGCACCCCTGGCGCCAGCCGATGCGCTTGCCCGTGCCGATGCGCCGGGCACGCCGCAGCCACCGGCCGGGAGCGGCTCATGATCGACAGCCGCCAGGGCCCCGGCCACGCAATGCGGTGGGCGCGGCGCAGCCTCTGGCGCGTGGGACGGCGCGGTCTGCTGTTGCCCGCGGCTGGCGGCGCGACGGCGTCGATCGGGGCCCGGTTCTGATGCGGCGCTTCACCGGTGCAAGGCCGTGACCGGTGCCGCGGCGCTGGTCTGGTTCAAGCGCGACCTGCGGGTGCGCGACCACGCCCCTCTGGCCGAGGCGATGCACTTCGAGAGCGCACTCGGCCTGGTGGT
>JANOVJ010000426.1:0-6103 GCA_031417295.1 bacterium
ATGCGCACGTCGACGAACAAGGCCCGGCGAGTCAACCCCGCCGGGCCCTGGTGGCAAGACGCCGGGCTCAGGAAGCCGCGGGGCGCGTCATCTGGCAGCTGGTCGGGGTGCTCGACACATACGACTCGAACTCCTTCACCGGCACCATCGTCATGCCGGTTTTCTCGGGCGAGTACGGGAACTTGGCGTCGGCCTTGGCCCAGACCGTGATGTAGAGCCTCTGCTGCAGTTGGTGGTCGGTCTTGCGCATCTCGACCTCGCCGTTGAAGCTCTTGAACTTGAGCCCTTCCATCGCCGCCGCCACCTTGACGGGGTCGACCGACTTGGCCTTGGCCATGCCCTGGGTCAGCAACTCGAACATGGGCTGGTACGAGAAGGTGTAAAGGTCGTCGTTGGTCTTCGCATTGAACTCCTTCATCCACTGCGCAGGCTGGCCACCCATGTTGTAGTGCGCGTAGGCGACCTGAAACACCTTGCCGGCGCCGTTGCTGCCCAGCGCCGAAGGCGTGCCGGTGACGCCGGTGTAATAGGTGAAGAACTTGCCGTTGTAGCCGCCCTCGTTGGCGGCCTTGATCAGCAGCGACAGGTCGGACCCCCAGTTGCCGGTGATCACCGAGTCGGCGCCCGAGGCCTGGATCTTGGCGATGTACGGCGCGAAGTCGCGCACCTGCGCCAGCGGGTGCAGGTCTTCGCCAACGATCTTGATGTCGGGCCGCTTCGTGGCCAGGTTCTCCTTGGCGTACTTCGCCACTTGCGCGCCGTGCGAGTAGTTCTGGTTCAGCAGGTAGACGTTCTTCACGTCCGGCTGGTCCTTGATGAAGGTGGTGAGCGCCTCCATCTTCATCGAGGTGTCGGCGTCGAGCCGGAAGTGCCAGTAGCTGCACTTGCTGTTGGTCAGGTCGGGGTCGACGGCGGCGGTGTTCATGAAGATCACCTCCTTGCCCGGGTTGCGCTCGTTGTGCTTGTTGACCGCGTCGATCAGCGCCGTGGCCACGGACGAGCCGTTGCCCTGCATGATGTAGTGAATGTCCTGGTCGATCGCGGCCTTCAGCGCGTTCAGGCTTTCGGTCGGGCTCAGCTTGTTGTCGAAGGGCACGATCTCGAACTTCACGCCGGCCGGATTGTTGGCGTTGTACTTCTCGGCCATGAAGCGGACGGTGTTCAACTGGTTGTTGCCCACCGGCCCCATCAGACCCGTCTGCGGGTCGATCCAGGCCAGCTTGACGACCTTGCCTTCGAGCGGCTTGGCCTGGGCGAAGGCACCCGCGGCAGTCACGATGAGCGCAGCGCCCAGCGTGAGATTGAACAGGCCTTGGGACCGCTGCATACGTTCGACATTCATCACACTGGACTCCTGGGGTAACAAAACTTCCGCGAGGGTACGGGACACGCATCCTCCCCGTTACAGGGAAATCCCGATCGCGATTGTCGCGCGCCTGACACGGCGCCTGCCGCATTGTCCCCTCGGCGGCGGGTTGCCTCGCCTGCTCACTACACTGTGGTCATGAGTGCCGTTTGCGAACCGCCCGCCCCGCCCCTGGCGCCATTGCATTGGCGCAATCGGTTTGCCGAACTCGGCGCCGATTTTTTCACTGAACTCGCGCCACTTCCGTTGCCCTCGCCGCACTGGGTGGCGCACAGCAGCGACTGTGCCCGCCTGCTCGGCCTGAGCGCCGACTGGTGGCAGCGCGAAGGCGCGCTGGCGGTGTTCAGCGGCAATGCGCTGTGGCCCGGCATGCGGCCGCTGGCCAGCGTCTACAGCGGGCACCAGTTCGGTGTCTGGGCCGGCCAGCTGGGCGACGGCCGGGCGCACTGGCTGGGCGAGATCGACACCGCCTCGGGGCCGATGGAGCTCCAGCTCAAGGGCGCCGGGCTCACGCCGTATTCGCGGATGGGCGACGGCCGCGCCGTGCTGCGCTCGTCGATCCGCGAGTTCCTGTGCTCGGAGGCGATGCACGGCCTGGGCATCCCGACGACGCGCGCGCTCTGCATCACCGGTTCGCCGCTGCCGGTGCGCCGGGAAACGATGGAAACGGCCGCGGTTGTGGCCCGGGTCGCGCCGAGCTTCCTGCGCTTCGGGCACTTCGAGCACTTTGCCCACCACGACCAGTTGCCAGCGCTGGCGCGACTGGCCGATTTCGCGATCGACCACCACTACCCGCAGTGCCGCGACGCCGCGCAGCCGGTCGCGGCGCTGCTCGAAGCGGTGGCGTTGCGTACCGCCGAGCTGATGGCGCATTGGCAGGCCGTGGGTTTTTGCCACGGGGTGATGAATACCGACAACATGTCGCTTCTTGGTTTGACGATGGACTACGGTCCGTTCGGCTTTCTGGACGCTTTCGACCCCGGCCACATCTGCAACCACTCCGACCACCAGGGTCGTTACGCCTTCGCGCGCCAGCCCAACGTGGGCCTGTGGAACCTGCACGCGCTGGCGCAGGCGCTGCTGCCGCTGCTCGGCGAGCCGGATGCCGCGAGCGAACGCGTGCTCGCGGCGATCGAACCCTACCGCCAGGCCTTCCCGCAAGCGATGCTGTCGCGCATGTCCGCCAAGCTCGGCCTGGCCACGGCCGACGAGGCCGCGCGCGCACTGGTCGACGATCTGTTGCGCCTGATGGCCAGCGATCGCGCCGACCTGACGATCGTGATGCGCCGGCTGGCCGACTTCGACAGCGCACCCGGGGCTCCGAACGCCGCGCTGCGCGACCTCTTCATCGACCGCTCCGCATTCGACGCCTGGGCCTCGCGTTACGGCGAGCGGCTGCGCGCCGAAGCCAGCCTCGACGCCGCGCGGCGCGAGCGGATGCGCCGCGTCAACCCGCGCGTGGTGCTGCGAAACCACTTGGCCGAAGCGGCGATCCAACGCGCCGCCACGGGCGACTTCTCCGAGGTCGAGCGCTTGCTGCAAGTTCTGGCGCGGCCGTACGACGAACCCGCCGAGCCGACCGCGCAAGACCAGGCCGACGCCGGCTTCCCGCCCGAATGGGCGCAAACGATCGAGGTGTCCTGTTCCTCATGAAGCCTACCAATGACGAGTCCTATGCATGGCAGAAGACCGACGCCGAGTGGCGCGCCGAGCTCGACCCGATGCAATACCAGGTGGCACGCCAGGCGGCGACCGAGCAGCCCTTCAGTGGCAAGTACTGGGACCACACCGAGGCCGGGCGCTACAACTGCATCGGCTGCGGCACGCCGCTGTTTGCCTCCGACGCCAAGTTCGACGCTGGCTGCGGCTGGCCGAGCTACTGGCAGCCGATCAACGCGGAAGTGGTCGAACGGATCGAGGACCGCACGCACGGCATGGTGCGGGTCGAGGTGCGCTGCAACAACTGTGGCTCGCACCTCGGCCATGTGTTTCCCGACGGACCCGAGCCCACCGGCGAGCGTTTCTGCATCAATTCCGCAGCGATAAACTTCGAGAACCCGCGCTGACATGACGGCTCCCACGCTCACTTCGTTCGCTGCCCCCCGAGGGGGTGACCGGGCGCCTTGGGAGCGGCCCGGCGCCGCCCGGGGCGCACTCCATTTCCGCCGCCGATGAAGATCCTGCTCGACTTCCTGCCGATCCTGCTCTTCTTCGGCACCTTCAAGCTCACCGAGCGCGACCCCCAGGCCGCGGCCGATTTCGCCACCGAGCACTTCGGCTTTCTGGTGTCGGGCGGCGTGGTCGGCCCGACCGAGGGCCCGGTGCTGCTGGCGACGCTGGTGGTGATCGTCGCCACGCTGACGCAGATCGTGCTCCTGCTTGCCCGCGGCAAGAAGATCGACCTGATGTTGTGGGTCAGCCTCGGCCTCGTCACCGTGCTCGGCGGGGCCACGGTCTGGTTCCACAACGAGACCTTCATCAAGTGGAAGCCAAGCGTGCTCTATTGGGCGATGGGGCTGTCGTTCCTGCTCAGCCAATGGGTCTTCAAGAAGAACCTGTTGCAAACGCTGATTGGCGAACAGCTCGATCTGCCCCTGCCCGTCTGGCAGCGCCTGAACCTGGCCTGGGTCGCCTTCTTCGCGTTCATGGGCGTGCTCAACCTCGCGGTCGCGTACAGCTTCTCGACCGACACCTGGGTCAACTTCAAGTTGTTCGGTGGGCTTGGGCTGATGCTGCTGTTCACGCTCGGCCAGGGCGTCTATCTGAGCCGGCATGTCAAGCCGGTCGAGCAGGCGGCCGACGAGCCGTCCAACCCACTTTGAGCATCGGCACCTGATGGCTGTGACCCGCGAAGACATAGACCGCGTGCTGCGGGTGGCGCTCGCGCCGCTGCAACTTGAGGTGCAGGACGACAGCCACCTCCACGCGGGGCATGCGGGGGCGCGCGAAGGGCGGCACTTCAGCGTTCGCATCGAGTCTGAAGCCTTCCGCGGCCAGACGCGGCTGCGCCGCCATCGCCTCGTTTATGATGCCGTCGCCCCGCTGATGGCGCAGGGCATTCACGCGCTGGCGATCGATGCCCGGGCCCCTGAAGAAAGCTGATCCCCGTCGCTCCAACGCCGGCTCGCCCTGCGCCCCTCAGGGCGGCCCGGCCCCCCCCCGCACTTCTGCCACGTCTGCATCTGAAAGGCACGATCTTCATGTTCGCATTGCTATCCGCCACGCCCCGCAAGACGCTGCGCCTCGCCGCGTGTCTGGCCGCGTCGGCCGCGCTGCTGCTGCCGCTGGCCGCTGCGGCGCAGAACATCGCCCTCGTCAACGGCAAGGCCGTGCCCAAGGCGCGCGTCGATGCGCTGCTGGTGCAGGCCACCAGCCAGGGCCAGCCGCGCACTCCGGAACTGGAAGCGCAGGTGCGCGACGAGGTGGTGCTGCGCGAGATGTTCATGCAGGAGGCCGAGCGCCAGGGCCTCGCCGGCTCGGCGCAGTACAAGGCGCAGATGGAGCTGGCGCGCCAGAGCATCATGATCCGCGAGCTGTTCAGCGAGTACCAGAAGAAGAATCCGGTGACCGACGCCGACATCAAGGCCGAGTACGACAAGTTCAAGGCCCAGTCCAGCGGCAGTGAATTTCGCACCAGCCACATCCTGGTCGAGACCGAAGACCAGGCCAAGGCGCTGATCGTGCAGATCAAGGCCGGTGGCAGCTTCGAGGACATCGCGAAGAAGAACTCGAAGGACCCGGGCTCGGGAGAAAAAGGCGGCGACCTCGACTGGGCCAATGCCGGCTCTTACGTGCCCGAGTTTTCGCAGGCGATGGTCAAGCTGAAGAAGGGCGAGATGACCGAGGTGCCGGTGAAGTCGCAGTTCGGCTACCACATCATCAAGGTGGTCGATGTGCGCGAGGCGCAACTTCCGCCGCTCGACGAAGTCAAGCCGCAGATCCAGCAACGCCTGATGCAGCAGAAGATGGCGCAGTTCCGCGACGAGATCCGGGCCAAGGCCAAGACCGACTACAAGTTCGCGAACTGATTGGCTGAGGCCGGCGGGCCCGGCTCAGCGCCTCCGAAGCGCCCCACGGGGCGCTTTTTCACGGGCGCTTCCGGTGACGCCTTGGCGACTGCGCGGCCGGTGCCCTGCAAGCGACACTTGGCGTCTGCACGGGCTCCCGCAAGCCCGAGGAACACGCATGAACCCGGACCAGCGCACCGCGCCGGCCTTTGCCAAGGCCAACGGCATCGAGCTTTGCCACGACACCTTCGGTGATCCCGCAGCGCCGCCGTTGCTGCTGATCATGGGTCTGGCGGCGCAGATGACCGCCTGGGACGACGAGTTCTGCGCTGCACTTGCCGGCCGCGGGCTGTACGTGGTTCGCTTCGACAACCGCGATATCGGCCTGTCGACCCGCTTCACCGAAGCTGGCGTGCCCGACATCGCGGCCGCGTTCGCGGCGGTGATGCAGGGCCAGCCGGTCAGCGCGCCCTACCGGCTCACCGACATGGCGGACGACGTGGTCGGCCTGCTCGATGCGCTGGGCATCGCCAGCGCACACATCGTCGGTGCCTCGATGGGTGGCGCGATCGCGCAGCTGCTGGCCGTCCACCACCCTGCCCGCCTGCGCAGCCTGACCTCGATCATGGCCACCACCGGTGCGCCCGACCTGCCGCCGCCCACGCCCGCGGCGTTGGCAACGCTGTTCAAGCCGCCGCCGCGCGACCTGGCCGCGTACCAGGACAGCTAC
>JANOVJ010000427.1:0-1764 GCA_031417295.1 bacterium
CTGCGCGGCCGTGGCGACGCCCTGCCTGAACTGCTCGCGGGCGTCGAGCAGGTACTTGGGGCGCAGGAAACTGCCCACGTGGTCGGCACGGAATGGCGGCAGATGGCGAGCGGTCATCGGATTCTCCAGCGGAGTTTTGAGGGTCCGCCAGCACATCATAGAACGTCATCGCCGCATCACTCTGGATACATGCCTCATTCTTTGTAGTGGTTACCACCAATCAACATGACCAATAATTGATCTGACAATCTTTTTTTGTATACATTGCGTATTCAGTATCTCGTTGTGAAAACTTTCCCACTCAACGCCTGGTACGCCGCGGCCTACGATGTCGAAGTCAGGCCGGCGCTGTTGTCGCGCACCGTCTGCTCGCAAAAGATCGTCATGTTCCGGCGCCGGGACGGCAGCGTGGCCGCGCTCGAAGACGCGTGCTGGCACCGGCTGCTGCCGCTCTCAAAAGGCACGCTGCATGACGACGAGATCACCTGCGGCTACCACGGCCTGGTGTTCAACGGCGACGGCCGCTGCACCCACATGCCGTCGCAGGAGACGATCAACCCCGCGGCCTGCGTGCGCTCGTTTCCGGTCGCGCTGAAGCACCGCTTCGTCTGGGTCTGGCCCGGCGACCCGGCGCTGGCCGACGAAAGCAAGCTGCCCGACCTGCACTGGAACGACGACCCGGCCTGGGCCGGCGACGGCCAGCTCATCACCGTGAAGTGCGACTACCGCCTGGTGCTCGACAACCTGATGGACCTGACGCACGAGACCTTCGTTCACGGCTCGTCAATCGGCCAGCGCGCGGTGGCCGAGGCGCCGTTCGTGGCGACCCACGGCAACCGCACCGCGACCGTGTCGCGCTGGATGGAAAACATCGCTGCGCCGCCGTTCTGGGCCGGCCAGATCAAGCACGCGCGCGGCTACGAGGGCCGGGTCGATCGCTGGCAGATCATCCGCTTCGAGGCGCCGTGCACGGTCGCCATCGATGTCGGCGTGGCGCCCGCCGGCAGCGGCGCGCCGCCGAAAGCCGGCGGCCCGGGCGACCGCAGCCAGGGCGTGAACGGCTTCGTGCTCAACACCATCACGCCCGAGACCGAAACCACCTGCCACTACTTCTGGGCTTTCGCGCGCAACTACTGCCTCGATGAGCAGCGTTTGACGCACGAGTTGCGCGAGGGCGTGGCCAGCATCTTTCGCGAAGACGAACTGATTCTCGAAGCCCAGCAGCAGGCGATCGACGAACACCCCGGCTACACCTTCTACAACCTCAACATCGACGCCGGCTCGATGTGGGCACGCAAGCTGATCGACAAGATGGTGCAGGCCGAGGCCTCACCCGCCGGGCCGAGCCGCGTCGTCCCGCTGCGCAGCGTGGCATGACCGTGGTGGAACAGGGCGAGCCAGCCGACGACGGCGCCGCGCTGTCGCAGACCGTGCGCACCCAGTTGCGGCTGCGCGAGTTGATCGTTGGCGGCGAGTTGAAGCCGGGCCTGCGCATCGCCGAAGTGGCGCTGGTCGAGCGGCTCGGCGCGTCACGCACGCCGATCCGCATGGCGCTGGTGCGCCTGCAGGAAGAAGGCCTGCTGGCCGCCCTGCCCAACGGTGGTTTCACGGTCAAAGACTTTTCCGAGTCCGACATCCACGACGCGATCGAACTGCGCGGCTCGCTCGATGGCCTGGCCGCGCGGCTGGCCGCCGAGCGCGGCGTGGGTGCGGTGCTGCTGGCCGAGGCGCGCGACTGCCTCGACCGCATCGACGCGCTGCTCG
>JANOVJ010000428.1:0-3425 GCA_031417295.1 bacterium
GACACCCGCCTGCGCCGCATGCTCGTAAGTGTTCTCGGCCAGCTTGACGAACAGGCCATGCTGGCGGTGCGACGCGGCCACCATCGTCGTCATCGACAGGTAGGTGTTGAGCCGGCCCTCGGCCGATGCCAGCGGCAACGGGATGATCGCGTAGTGGCCGACGAGGGCCTCGTCGTCGTAGCAGAGCGACACCCACGGCTCGCCGTTCGGGTTGGCGAGATACGCCCAGTGCCACAGTTCGAGCGACATGCGGCTGCCGAAGCAGTCGATGAACAGCTTCTCGATCGGGCCCTGGTGCCGGGCGAGTTCGGCTTTCGTGCTGATGGTCACTGTCTTCATGTTTCGCGTACCTCCATCTGCAGACTCGAAAATGGGTCCGGGCGCACTTTCCGGCAGGCCACTTTCACTCAAAGCCTGGCGCTGCTCGGCAGGTTGACGAGGCTGGCTTCCATCCGCTCGGCCAGTGCCAGGTCGCCGCGTGGGCAACTGCCGTACATCGGCAGCTTGTGCATCAGCGTCCACAACGGGCGCGACATGTAGCCCGCATCGTTCAGAGCGGCCAGCAGTTCGTCGCGTGCCAAGGCGTGCCGCTCGTCGAGCACGACCGCATTCAGCCAGTAGTTGCTGACCGTGCCTTCGGGCTCACGCAGGAACCGGGCGCCATCGACATTCGCAAAGGCATCGGCGTAGCGCTGCGCCAGCGCACGCTTGCGCGCCAGCATCGACGGCAGCCGCTCCAACTGCGCGCAGCCGAGCGCGGCGTTCAGGTTCGGCAGCCGGTAGTTGTAGCCCACCTCGTCGTGCAGGAAGTTCCAGCGGTGCGGCGTGCGGGCCGTGGTTGTCAGGTGCTTGGCGCGGCGGCCGAGCGCGGCGTCGTTGGTGAGCACCGCACCGCCGCCGCCGGTGGTGATGACCTTGTTGCCGTTGAAACTGAGCGCAGACAGCAGGCCGACGTTGCCGGTGTGGCGGCCGCGGTAGCTGGAGCCCAGCGATTCGGCAGCGTCCTCGATCAGCGCCAGGTGCCAGCGTTGCGCCACTTCGGCCAGCGCGTCGAGGTCGGCGGGGTGGCCGAACACGTGCATGACGACCAGCGCGCGAATCACCGCGCCGGTGCGCTGGTTGATGCACTCGCCGTGGGCGACGCGGGCGGTCTCGCGCAGGTGCGCGTCGAGCTTGGCGGCGTCTATGCCCAGCGAGACGGCCTCGGAATCCACGAAATGCGGCACGGCATTCGCATACGAGGCCGCATTGGCGGTGGCAATGAAGGTCAGCGCCGGCATCAGCACCTCGTCGCCCGGCTTTACGCCGGCCAGCAGCAGGCAGATGTGCAGTGCCGAGGTGCCGTTGGAGGTGGCCACCGCGTGGGCTGCGCCGGTGCAGGCGGTGAGGTCGCGCTCGAAGCGGTCAACGTACGACCCGACCGACGAGACCCAGCCGGTGTCGATGCAGTCTTTTACGTACTCCCATTCGCGGCCGGCGAATTCGGGTTCGTGCAGGGGCAGCGTTTTCTCCGTCTCACCGAGCACGCTGCGCACGGCGGCGAGCGCGGCGCTGACGACAGGCGAGCGCTGCAGCGCGGCGGCGGTGGAAGGCATGGTTGCGGCCATCAGATGTTGTAGAGCCCGGCCTTGTAGCGGCGCAGGTTGTCGGGCGCGCGGAACCACTCGATGGTCTCGGTCAGGCCGCGCTTCAGGCCCTCGACGCCCGCGTACTCGGGCGCCCAGCCGGCCAGATCGCGCGCGCGGGTGTTGTCGGCCCACAGCCGTTCGACCTCGCTGCCGGCCGGCCGCAGACGCTGCTCGTCGGCGCTGAACTCGACCTCGCGGCCCATGATCTCCGCGATCAGCCGCGCCGTGTCGCCGACCGAGATTTCGTAGTTGCTGCCGACGTTGACCACCTGGCCGAGCGCCGCGTCGCATTCGGCGATGGCGACGAAGCCCCGCACCGTGTCGCGCACGAAGTTGAAGTCGCGCGTGGGTTGCATCGCGCCGAGCTTGATCTGGCGCGCCCCCGAGGCGATCTGCGTGATGATGGTCGGGATCACCGCCCGCGCCGACTGCCGCGGCCCGTAGGTGTTGAATGGCCGGATCACGGCCACCGGGGTCTGGAACGACAGGTAGAAGCTGGTCGCGATCTGGTCGGCGCCGATCTTGCTGGCCGAGTAGGGCGACTGGCCCTGCAGCGGATGCTCCTCGGTGATCGGCACGAAGCGGGCGGTGCCGTAGACCTCGCTGGTCGAGGTGTGCAGCACGCGCTCGACGCCCAGCTCGCGCGCGGCCTGGACGACGTTGAGCGTGCCCTTGATGTTGGTGTCGAGGTAGGTGTCGGGCGAGTGGTACGAGTACGGAATGGCGATCAGCGCGGCGAGGTGCATGACCACATCGCAGCCCTGCATCGCGCTGCGCACGCCATGCGGGTCGCGGATGTCGCCGGCAAACACGTCGAGTGAACGCTTGATGCGCTCGTCGGCTTCGTCGAGCCAGCCCCAGGAGTTGAAGCTGTTGTAGTAGACGAAGGCGCGCACGTCGGCGCCGAGCGCGACCAGGTGTTCCGTCAGGTGCGAGCCGATGAAGCCGTCGGCGCCGGTGACGAGGATTTTCTTGCCTTGCAGTTGCATGGGTGGGTCGAGTCGCGGTGGGCGCTGTCGTGTTCAGGCGGGCTGGCGCTGGGCCTGCGCGCACGCCGTGCGCAGGTGCCGGGCGACGGCGTCTTGATCGGCCGCGAGCAGGTCGGCACTCATTGGCAAACTCAAGACCCGTTGGGCTGCGCTCACGCTGTTCGGAAAGGGCTCGCCGGGGCTGTCTTGCCGATAGGCCGGCTGATGGTGCAGCGGCACCGGGTAGTGGATGGCGGTGGGCACGCCCAGGCTTCGCAGCGCCGCCTGCACCGCCTCGCGGTCGTCGGCGAAGACGGTGTACTGGGCCCAGACGCAGGAACGATCGGCGCGCACGTCGAGCAGGCCCATGCCTGGCACGCCGGCCAGCAGGCTGCGATAGCGCTCCCCGTTCTCGATCCGGCGCTCGAGCTCCCAATCGAAGCGGTCGAGCTTGGCCAGCACCACCGCGCATTGCAGCGTGTCCATCCGCCCGCCCACGCCGATGCGCGTGTGGTGGTAACGCTTGCTCTGGCCATGCACGCGAATTTCGCGGCAGGCCTGCGCCAGCGCGTCGTCGCTGGTGAAGATCGCGCCGCCGTCGCCGTAGCAGCCGAGCGGCTTGCTCGGGAAGAAGCTGGTGCAGCCCAGCGTGCTCAGGTGGCCGCTCTGGCGGCCCTTGTAGGTGGCGCCGAAGCTCTGCGCCGCGTCTTCGATCACCGGCAGGTTGCCGTGCCGGGCGGCGATGGCGTTGATCTCGTCCATGTCGGCCACCTGGCCGTACAGGCCGACCGGCATGATGGCCTTGGTGCGCGGCGTGATCGCGGCCTCG
>JANOVJ010000429.1:0-9539 GCA_031417295.1 bacterium
TGCTGTCGCCGGCCAGCGGCTCGACCTTGATCACCTCGGCGCCGAGGTCGGCCAGGACCATGCCGCAGGTCGGGCCCATCACCATGTGCGTGAACTCCACCACGCGCACGCCGGCCAACGGCAGTGGGGCGGCTTGCGTGCCCGCGGCCAACGGCAGTGGGGCGGCTTGCGTGCCCGCGGCCAACGGCAGTGGGGCGGCTTGCGTGCTCGCGGCCAACGGCAGTGGGGCGGCTGCCGTGCCCGCGGCCGGCGGGAGCGCAGATTCGTCCATCTCGCTAGAACCCTCTCCCGCCGGCGGGAGAGGGCAGGGTGAGGCTGGCGCCCGTTTGCGGCCCGTCCGGCTGCCGTGGGGCGAAGCCCAGCGGCAGGCCGGCTTCCGGCGTCATGCCGTAGAGCGGCTCGCCTGGAAGCCCGGCCTTCAATGGCTCGCGGGCGGCGATGAGCCTCTCGATATCGACGCTGGTGGAAACACCCATCGCCTCGAACATGAACACCAGGTCTTCGGTGACGACGTTGCCCGACGCGCCCGGCGCGTACGGGCAGCCACCGAGCCCGCCCAACGACGAGTCGAAGGTGCGTACGCCCACGTCGTAGGCGGCCAGGCAATTGGCCAGGCCCAGGCCGCGCGTGTTGTGCAGGTGGGCCGCGCCCGCATGGCTGCCGATGGCCGCGCGCAGGCGCGTGAACAGGCGCCGCACCTGCGCCGGGTTGGCCATGCCGGTGGTGTCGGACAGGCCGGCTTCGTCCACGCCCGCAGCGACGGCCTGCTCGGCGATCCAGATCACGTCGTCCTCGGCGACCCGACCCTGGATCGTGCAGCCGAACGCGGTCGAGATGCCGACTTCGATCTTCACACCCGGCGCCCGCTCATCGCGCAGCGCGACGATGCGGCGCACTTCGCCGAGCATCTGTTCGCGCGTCTGGCGCACGTTGGCCAGCGAGTGCGCGGCGCTGGCCGAAACGGGGATCGTCAGCTTGTGCACCCCGGCCGCGAGCGCGGCCTCGGCGCCGCGCCGGTTGGGCACCAGCGCCATCACCGTCAGGCCGGGCAGGGTGAGCGCGTGGCGAACGACCTCGGCCACGTCGGCCATCTGCGGCAGCAACGCGGCCGGCACGAACGAGCCGACTTCGATCTCGCGCAGGCCGGCCGCGTGCAAGGCATCGATCCACGCCAACTTGGCCGCCGTGGGCATCGTGCGCACGACGCTTTGCAAGCCGTCGCGCGGGCCGACTTCGCTGATCAGGACAGAGGGTGTGGCCATGGGTTTCGCCGCACCGACATCGGGTGCGGCAGCCAGTGTAGGGCGTTCGGCGGCGCACGCGTTGCGCGCGGACAGTGCACCATGGGGCCCCTTGCTGCGGCCGTTGTCGGCCCTTGCCTGCCCTTGCCTGCCCTTGCCCCCTACCGTCTCCCCCGCCGTGCCCGCCGCCCTGCCCCCGACCGAAGACCCCGACACCAGCCCGGCCACTCGCGAGCGCGCCGCGCTGCTGCTCGCGCTCGCGCTGATCCTCGTCTGGGGCAGCAACTTCACGGTCCAGAAAGCGGTGTTCGCGGCGCTGACGCCGGGCGGCTTTCTGTTCGCGCGCTACCTGATCATGCCGCTCTGCGCGGTGGCGTTGCTGTGGCAGCGCTACGGCCTGCACTGGCCGCGCCTGCCGCGCGCCGAGTGGTGGGCACTGCTGCGCCTGGGCCTGCTCGGCCACGTGCTGCACGTCGGGCTGGTGACCTACGGCATCCACTGGTCAACCGCGTTCTCGAGCGCGCTGATCCTGGCCTGCGGGCCGATCTTCACGCTGCTGCTGCTGCGCTGGGCCGGGCTCGAGGTGCTGACGAAAGCGCAGATCGCCGGTGTCGGCGTGGCCTGCGCGGGGGTGCTGGTGTTCATGTCCGACAAGCTCTTCGGCGGCCACTGGCAGGCGGGCAGCGGCGACCTGATCCTGCTCATCGCGGCGTCGTTCTTCTCCGCCTACACGGTGGCCGCGAAGCCACTGATCGAGCGCCACGGCGGCGTGCTGGTGATGACCTACGCCACGCTGCTGGGCAGCGCGCCGGTGCTGCTGCTGAGCCTGCCCGCCGGGCTCGCCGTGGACTGGGCGGCGCAACCGATCGCCATCTGGGCCGGGCTGTTCTGGTCGGTCGTGTTGTCGGCCTTCGTCGGCTGGATCGTCTGGGGCTGGGTCAACGCGGTGCGCGGCGTGGCCCGCACCGCGCCGCTGATGTACCTGATGCCGCCGGTGGCCGGGCTTGTCGCCTGGTTCGTGACTGGCGAAGGCTACACCGCGGTCAAGCTCGGCGGTGCCGCGCTCACGCTGGCCGGCGTGGCCGTGGCGCAGTTCGCGCACCGGCCGCGCGACCCGCTGCCGGAAGGCGTCACCGTCGTCGATTGAACATCACCATGCTCGACCCCAAAACGTCCGGCCTCTTCACTGCCGCCGACGGCCGGCCACGCTGCTTCTGGTGCGCCGCCACGCCCGCGTACCAGCACTACCACGACACCGAATGGGGTTTCCCCGTCGCCGACGACACGCGGCTGTTCGAGAAGCTGTGCCTCGAAGGCTTCCAGGCCGGCTTGAGCTGGCTGACGATCCTGAACAAGCGCGAGGCCTTTCGCAGCGCGTTCGCCGGTTTCGACCCGGCCGTCGTCGCGCGCTTTGACGCCGCCGACGTGGAGCGCCTGCTGCAAGACGCGGGCATCGTGCGCCACCGCGGCAAGATCGTCTCGACGATCAACAACGCGCAGCGCATGCTTGAGCTGGCCGACGAATGCGGCTCGCTCGCCGCCTACGCCTGGCGCTTCGAACCGCGCCCGGCCAGCCGGCCGCGCAAGATGACGTTGGCGGCGCTGAAGGCGCTGGCCACCTCGCCCGAATCGATGGCGATGTCGAAGGACCTGAAGCGCCGCGGCTGGGGCTTCGTCGGCCCGACCACGGTCTACGCCTTCATGCAGGCGATGGGCCTGGTGAACGACCATGTCGAGGGCTGTGCCGTTCGGCCCGCCGCCAGCGCGGCACGCGCCGCCATCGCTACCATCGGCGCCTCACCCGCAAGGAGCACACCCCGATGAAAGCCACCTGGAACGGCACCGTCATCGCCGAGAGCGACGACACGGTGGTGGTCGAAGGCAACCACTACTTCCCCGAGAGCGCCCTCAAGCGCGAGTACGTGGTTGGCAGCAACCACCGCAGCAGTTGCCACTGGAAGGGCCAGGCGCGGTACTACAGCCTGCTCGTCGATGGCAATCTGAACCCCGACGCCGTCTGGTACTACCCCGAGCCGCTCGAAGCCGCGGCCGAGATCAAGGGCCGGGTCGCGTTCTGGAAGGGCGTGCAGGTCGCGTGAACGGCGCCGCCGGGCTGGGCTCTACCTGCGCGAAGGCTCGGTTACGCTTGTGACCATGACCCCGCTCACCCCCGTCCACCGACGCCGGCTGCGCCAAGTCTGGCGCTCGGCCGGCTGGCCCTGCCATGACCTGATCGAGATCGACCTGCTCGCCGCGGGCCTGCTCGAACGCGTCCACCAGACCAGCGGCCACGAGACGCTGCGCGTCAGCGACGTCGGCGTGCAGGTGCTGGCCGAGACGCGGCTGCGCAACCAGAACGCGCGCTCGGCGCACGAGGCGCTGGTCGAGCGGGTGGCCACCGAGATGGGCCGCGCCGGCCGCGTGGTCTGGCGCGGCCTGAGCCTGCGCGCGCGCGTGCCCACGCCCGAGGGCGGCGCGTGGCAGGTGGCGATGCCCGACGTGTTCTCGATCCGCCACACCACGGTCGAAGACTATGTCGAGCCGATCGTCCACGAGATCAAGGTCAGCCGCTCCGACCTGCTGACCGACCTGCGGCGCGAAACCAAGCGCGCGGCCTACCTGTCGCTCTCCAGCGAGTGCTGGTACGTGGTGCGCGAGGGCATCGCGAGTGCCGACGACGTGCCGCCCGAGGTCGGCCTGATGGTCGCGACAGACGCCGGGCTCGACGTGCTGCGGCCGGCGCCGCGGCGCGCGCAGCGGCTGCCGTTCCCGGTCTGGATGGCGCTGGCGCGGGCGACGCCGGTCGAGGGCCGGCTCGACGAGGCGCAGCTCTGGCTGGGTGACGCCGACATGCCGCTGCCGTAGCAGGTGCTGTGGGCGGGCCGCGGCGCCGGGCGCTCAGGCCAACTCGCGCGCGAAGGCCTCGAGCTGGTCGATGCAGGTGCCCCAGCCGTCGAAGAAGCCCATTTGCTCGTGGCGCTCCCGCGTCGCCTGGTCCGGGTGCATCACGGTGGCGACGTAGCGCGTGCCCTCGCCTTCGTCGGCCATCGAAATGACGGCGGTGAAGGCGAGCCAGGGCGTGGCGGGCCGCCAGCCGCCGGTCAGCATCGACGTGAACACGATCCGGGCCTGCGGGACGACTTCCAGGAACGAGCCCGGGTTGTCGCTGCTGCCACCGTCGGGGCCTTGCATGAAGGTGTGAAATGCCCCGCCGGGGCGAAGATCGAACGCACGGACCTCGGTCGTCCAGGGCTTCGGGCACCACCACTGCTTGAGCAGTTCGGGGTCGCTCCAAGCCCGCCACAGCACCGCCCGCGGCGCGCGGACGAGACGGGTGATGACGAGGTCTTGCAGCTCAGCGTTGTCGAGGCGGCTCATGGGGTGGGTTCTCCTGGTGAAGTTGCTCAAGGTTCTCGGCGAAGGCGGCCATGCGGTCGGTGCGCGCCTCCCACATCGCACGCTGTCCGGCCATCCAGCGCTCGGCTTGCGAGAGCGTCTTCGGCCTGAGTTCGCAGGTCCGCACCCGGCCGACCTTGGCCGAGCGGATCAGGCCGCTGCGCTCGAGCACGCCCAGGTGCTTCATGAACGACGGCAGCGCCATCGCAAACGGCGCGGCCAGCGCCGACACCGAGGCTGGCCCGCGCCCGAGCACCCCCACGATCGCGCGACGCGTGGGGTCGGCCAGGGCATAGAACACCGCCGACAACGGCGCAATTTGGTTAGCCATTTGGCTTAGTATAAAAGTCCAGGCCAAGCATGGCAAGCACCTCGGACGAGGCCCGCTCCCTACAATCGAGAGCACGCCCCAAGGAGCACCCCATGCCGCGCCCCGCTCGCCTGACCGCGTTGACCCTCGCCCGCCTGCTGCTGGCGTTGAGCCTGGCCTGCGGCGCTGTGATGGCAGCGGCCGCTGCCGCGCCGGGCAGCGGCGAAGTGGCGTGGTTGTCGGCCGGCACCGATGCCGACGTCGACCGCGCCTTCGCCCAGGCCCGGACCGGGAAGAAGCCGCTGCTGCTGTACTGGGGCGCCAAGTGGTGCCCGCCGTGCAACCAGCTGAAGGCGACGCTGTTCAACCGACAGGACTTCATCGAACGTTCGCGCGCCTTCGTGCCGGTGTACGTGGATGGCGATCTGCCCGGCGCGCAGAAGCTCGGCACGCGCTTCAAGGTGCGCGGCTACCCGACGCTGATCCTGTTCAACCCCGAAGGCGCGGAGATCACGCGCCTGCCAGGCGAGGTGGATGCGCCGCAGGTGATGAAGGTGCTGCAGCTCGGCCTGGCCGGCGGCCGGCCGGTGGCTGCGGTGCTAGCCGATGCCAGGGCCGGCAAACCGCTGACAGCCAACGAATGGCGCCTGCTCGCCTACTACTCATGGGACACCGACGAAGCGCAGCTCGTGCCCGAGGCCGATCGCGCCGGGTTGCTCGTCGCGCTGGCCGCGGCCTGCCCGGCTCAGGAAGCCGATGCGGCGACGCGGCTGTGGCTGAAGGCGCTGGCCGAAAGCGACGAGGGCAAGGGCGTCAAGGCCGACGCCGCGCTGCGCGAGCGGGTGCTGAAGGTGCTGGCCGACCCGGCCGCGTCGCGGGCGCAGATGGACGTGCTCACTGGCGCCGCGAGCGAGATCGTCCGCGCCGTCAGCCCCCAGGCAGCGGGCGGCCAGCGCGCGGCCGTGCTGGCGGCCTACAACAAGGCGCTGCAACGGCTTGAGGCCGACACCACGCTGTCGCGCGGCGACCGCCTGGGCGCGCTGATCGCGCAGATCGACCTGGCGCGGATCGACCTGCCGAAGGATGCGAAAAACGTCAAGCTACCCGCACCCTTGCTCAAGGACGTGCGCGAGCAGGTGGCCCGCGCCGACCGCGAGATCACCGATGGCTACGAACGCCAGGCGGTGATCACCGGCGCCGCTTACGCATTGAGCCGGGCCGGCCTGTCGGCCGAGGCCGACACGCTGCTCAAGGCCAACCTGGCCAAGAGCCATTCACCTTACTACCTGATGTCCTCGCTCGCCGGCAACGCCAAGGCGCGCGGCGACAAGACCGAGGCGCTGCGCTGGTACGAGCAAGCGTTCAACCAGAGCGAGGGCCCGGCGACGCGGCTGCAATGGGGTGCTGGCTATGTCAGCGCCCTGGTCGAACTGGCGCCGCAGGACGCACCGCGGATCGAGCGCGCGGCGAGCCAGCTCATCACCGAAGCGGCGGCCCAGCCGAACGCGTTCTACGAGCGCAGTGCGCGCTCGCTGGAACGCGTCGGAAAGAAGCTCCAGGCCTGGAACAGCGCGGGCGCGCATGCCGACGTGGTCAAGCGCCTGCAGGCCCAGTTGGCGCCGGTGTGCGCCAAGCTGCCGGCCGACGATACGCCGCAGCGCGCCACGTGCGAGGGGCTGTTGCGGGGCAAGGCCGACCCGGTCTGAAACGCAGTCCTCGGCGGCACCGCGCGCGGCAGCCCGCGGCTGCCTTCTGCCATCGGCGAGCCTGCAACAGGTGCGAGGGTTCATCGGGTATTCACTGAGCCCGTAGGTAGCCGCGTATCACCTGCGCTCGGCACCCCGGTGCAAGACTTCGATCCGAGTTCGGCCGCAGAGCCGGGCGATGTTCAGCCAACGAGCCGGAGACAAGACATGCGCGTTGTACCGATCGCCAGCAACACAAGCCACCCGGCCACCCTGGGCGGTGGCTGCGACGAGGCCTCGGGCGAGGTGCCCCGGCTCGACCTGCCACTGGTGCGACGAGACTTCTTGAAGGGCTCGGGCATCCTGATGGGCACCCTCGCGACCGGCACCGTGCTGGCGGCACTTGCCCCCTCGACGGCGTGGGCGCTGGAGCTGAAAACGCTGTCCAAGCCCGAAGGCGAGACGCTGATGAAGATGGGCCGCGTGCTCTACCCGCACAAGAAGCTGCCCGACGCCGTCTACGCGCTGCTCGCCAAGGACCTGGACGCCAAGGCCAGCGGCGACCCCGCCGCGGCGACGCAGTTGCGCGAAGGCGTGGCGGCACTGAACACGGCGGCCGGTGGCAGCTTCGACAAGGCCAGCGACAAGAAGAAGCTCGAGATCGTCAAGGCGATGGAAGGCACGCCGTTCTTCGCCACCGTGCGCGGCCAGTGCGTCACCTCGATCTACAACAACGACATGGCGTTCGCCGTCTTCGGCTACCCAGGTTCGGCGTGGGAAAAGGGCGGCTACATCACGCGCGGGTTCCAGGACCTGAAGTGGCTGCCCGCGCCCGCGGCCGCGGCGAGCCCGAAGCCGTACTTCGGCTGAGCCGGCGCAAGCACTCGAACAAGCAGGACAGCGCGTCGCTAGCCGCCGCTGCCGATATAACTTTCGGAGACAGAGATGGCCAAATTCGACCAGGGCGACGACTCGGTTGTCGTCATCATCGGTTCCGGCGCGGGCGGCGGCACGCTCGCCAACGAGCTGGCGCAAAAGGGCATCAAGGTGGTGGTGCTCGAAGCCGGCGCGGCGCAGTCGAACGCGACCTTCATCAACGACGAATGGAAGTCGTTCAGCCAGCTCGCCTGGCTCGACCCGCGAACCACCTCGGGCACCTGGCGGGTGGCGAAGGACTTCGCCGGCCTGCCGGCCTGGGTCTGCAAGACCGTGGGCGGCACCACCACCCACTGGGCCGGCGCGTCGCTGCGGCTGCAGGATCACGAGTTTCGCGCCAAGACCGTCTACGGCGAGATCAAGGGCGCGAACCTGATGAACTGGCCGGTCACGCTGAAGGAGCTGGAGCCCTACTACGCCAAGGCCGAAGACAAGATGGGCGTGACCCGCACCAACGGCATCCCCGGCCTGCCGGGCAACAACAACTTCAAGGTGCTGTACGCTGGCGCGACCAAGCTCGGCTACAAGGAAGTGCACACCGGCAATATGGCCATCAACAGCCAGCCGCGCGACGACCGCGGCCGGTGTTTGCAGTTGGGCTATTGCTTCCAGGGCTGCAAGAGCGGCGCCAAGTGGAGCACGCTCTACACCGAGCTGCCCAAGGCCGAGAAGACCGGCAACATGGAGTTGCGGCCCGAGTCGCATGTCACGCGCATCGAGCACAACGAGGCCGGCAAGGTGACCGGCGTGGTCTATTTCGACAAGGACGGCAAGGAGCAGCGGCAGAAGGCGCGCATCGTCTGCGTAGCCGGCAATTCGATCGAGACGCCGCGCCTGCTCCTGCTGTCGGCCTCCAACAAATTCAAGGACGGCCTGGCCAACGGCTCGGGCCAGGTCGGGCGCAACTACATGCGCCACATGACGGGCTCGGTCTATGCCGCGTTCAAGAATCCCGTGCACATGTACCGCGGCACAACCATGGCCGGCATCATCCGCGACGAGGCGGGCCACGACGCCAAGCGCGGCTTTGCCGGCGGCTACGAGATGGAGACACTGGCCCTGGGCATCCCGTTCATGGCTGCGTTCCTGAACCCCGGCGGCTGGGGCGAAGACTTCACCTGGTGGATGGACCGCTACACCAACCTCGCCGGCATGTGGCTGGTGGGCGAAGACATGCCGCGTGAAAGCAACCGCGTCACGCTCAACGACAAGGTCAAGGACAAGTGGGGCAACCCTGTGCCCAACGTGCACTTCGACGACCACGACAACGACATCGCCATGCGCAACCACGCCTTCAAGCAAGGCGAGCGGGTGTATCAGGCCGCGGGCGCCGTTCGGACCTTCCGCACGCCGCCCTACCCGAGCACGCACAACCTGGGCACGGCGCGGATGGGCGCCTCGGCCGCCACCAGCGTATGCAACTCGTTCGGCCAGACCCACGAGGTGTCGAATCTGTTCATTTCCGACGGCAGCCAGTTCACGACCGGCGGCGCCGAGAACCCGACGCTGACGATCGTGACGCTGGCGATCCGCCAGGCCGACCACATTGCCAAACAGATGAGCGCGCGAGCGATCTAGTCTTAGGAGGCCCCCATGTGTGAGTACTTCGTCAAAGCCGACCCGATCCAGTACGAGCAGCGCACGCGCACGATCCGCATCCACGGCGTGCTGACCAGCATCCGCCTGGAGAACATGGTCTGGGACATCCTGGCCGAGATGGCGGAGGCCGAGCGCTGCACCACCAACCACTTGATCGTGCAGTTCCACGACGAGATCCTGGCGCATCGCGGCGAGGTGCCCAACTTCGCCTCCTTCCTGCGCGTGACCGGCATGCGCTTTCTGCGCCGCAGACTGATCGAGGCCGAACGGCTGCTCGGGGGCGAACTCCCAAACGCAGCGGCGAAAGGGGCAGCGAAACCCTCGCCCGCATCGGCAACATCAGTGACATCGAAGGTCGTGCCCATGGCCGCC
>JANOVJ010000430.1:0-4338 GCA_031417295.1 bacterium
GCAGGTCTCGCGGCTCGGCATGCCGCTGGTCAACGAAGTGGTGATCGGCCTGCCCGACAAGGACCGCTTCAACGGCGCCAAGCCGAAGGACGACGGCCAGTTCGCCGACTACGTGACGAACCCGACGCTGCCGCGCCTGCTTGAAGTGGCCTTCGCCACACCGGCCGGTGCGATCGCGCCATCGAACGCCGGCCGCAACGACCTGGTGACGGTGTTCCTGACCGGCATCAAGGGCGTGAACCAGCAGCGCACGGTCACGCCTTCGGAAATGCTGCGCCTGAACACCGCCATCCCGGCGGTGCCGTTTGCGGGGCAGAACCGGCTCGGCATCGTCGGCAACATCCTGGCTGGCGGCACCGACAACGCGGGCTTTCCGAACGGCCGCCGGCCGAAGGACGACATCGTCGATATCTCGCTGATCGCCGTCGCGGGTGGGCTCTGCCTGGCCAATGGCGACACCGACAAGTTCGGCTTCGGCAGCGCATGCAAGCCGTCGGCCGTGCCGCTGGGCGCGACCGCGCTGAAGCTGCATGACGGCGTCGATCAGGCCGTGGTGCCGCTGCTGGCGGCGTTCCCGTACCTGTCGAACCCGCTGCCAGGCGCGAAGTGAGGCCTGCCATGAAGCATCCTGAACGACTCATCGTCGCGGCACTCGCCTGTGCAGTGCTCGTGGCCTGCGGCGGCGGGGGCGACAACCCGGCGCCACCACCGGTTCCCGGGCCGGCTGAAGCGGTGCCGGCGTCGGCCAGCGAATCGTCGGCCGGCCTGGTGAAATACCTGACCGACTTGTTTGCCGCTTTGGCCGACAGCAAGGAGCCGGTGGACTTGAGCACCTTCGCCCCGAAGACGCCCGACGACACCGAGCCCGAGCCGCTGAGCTGAGGCGCCAAGCTCGCCGCGCTGCCCGCCCAGGCCATCGGTCCAGGCGGGCAGCGCGCTCTTTCCGGGTACGCTCCCCCCTGCTCATGAACCATCGCATGCTCATCGTCGGTCTGCTTGCCGCCGCAGCCCTTGCCAGCGCGCCAGTGCAGGCCGCACCGATCACCCCGACCAGCGACGCGCAAGTGATCGAGACCCTGTCCGCCAAGAGCGCCGCCCGGGCCGAAGACCGCCGCCTGCGCAAGGCCGTGCAAGGCAACCCGCGCGACTCGCAAAGCGCCGTGAAATTGGCCAGCCGGCTCATGGACGAGGCGCGCGAACTCGGTGACCCGCGCCTGGCCGGCCAGGCCATGGCAGCGCTGCAACCCTGGCCCGACCCGGCCACCGCGCCCACCGACGTACTGCTGATGCAGGCGGTGGTGAAGCAGTTCCTGCACGACTTCGATGGGTCCGCCCAACTGCTGGAACGCTCGCTGGCCCGCGACGCCCGGCAGCCGCAGGCCTGGCTGACGTTGGCAACGGTGCGCCGCGTCCAGGGCCGCTACGCCGAATCCGACCGCGCCTGTGCGCAACTGGTGGCGGTGGGCGGCGTGCTGCACGGCACGGCCTGCCTGGCCGAGAACGAAGCGCTGCGCGGCGACGCGGATGCGGCGCGCCAGCGCTTCGAGGCCTTGCTGGCCGCGCCGGGCCTGGACGCCGGCACGCGCAACTGGCTACTGACCTCGGTCGCCGAACTCGAAGAACGCGCCGGCCGCAACCGCGCCGCCGAAGCTGCGTACAAGGCCGCTCTGGCGGCCAGCGGCGACGGCTACACCCTGGTCGCGTATGCCGATTTCCTGATCGCCCAGGGGCGTGACCGCGACGCGCTGGCGCTGCTGCGCGAACACCCGCGAACCGACGTGGTGCTGTTGCGGCTGGCAATGGCCGGCACCCGCAGCAAGGCACCGCAAGCCGCCGCCGACGCGAGCGAGATGCGCGAGCGCATCGCCCAGGCCAACCTGCGCCCCGAGGCACAAACCGTTCACGGGCGCGAGCAGGCGCTGTTCGCGTTGTGGGTCGATGCCGAGCCGCAGCGGGCGGTGGCGCTGGCGCGCGGCAACGTCGGGCTGCAACGCGAGCCGATCGACCTGCTGCTGCTGGCGCAGGCCGCCCGCGCGGCGCGCGATGCCGCGGCCCGGCAGGAGGCCGAGCGGCTGCGCAAGGAAACCGGCCTTCACGACCGGCGCCTCGATGCCTTGCGCTAGCGTGTTTCGCAGCGCGCCGTCGGCGGCCTCGCTCACGCTTGGGCTGCTGCTCGGTGTGCTGTCTCTGCCGGCCGCTGCGCACAAGGCCAGCGACAGCTATCTCCAGTTGAGCCAGCAAGCGCAAGCCATCGAGCTGCGCTGGGACATCGCACTGCGCGACCTGGACAGCGTGATCGAGATCGACACCAACGGCGACACGCAGCTCACCTGGGGCGAAGTCAAGGCCGCGTGGCCGGCGATCGAAGCCTACGGACTGGCGAGCATCGCCATCGAAGGCTGCGCGCTGCGGCCCGAGCGGCGCGGGCTGGAGCAGCGCAGCGATGGCGCCTATGCGGTGCTGTGGCTGATGGCCGATTGCGCGTTGCCTGCCGAACCGCGGGTGAGCTACAGCCTGTTCCGCGAGACCGACCCGACGCACCGCGGCTTGCTCAAGATCGAACGCAGCGGGCAGCCGGTGCGGCTGGTGGTGCTCGACCCGGGTGCGGCGGCGCCGCCGGGCAGCCCCGCCGCTGCATCCACCGCGAGCGCCGCGGTCGCGCCCGTGGCCGGCGCAGCCGCGGCGACGCCGTCATTCATTCAAGAAGGCGTGCACCACATCGTCACCGGCTATGACCATTTGCTGTTCCTGCTCTGCCTGCTGCTGCCGGCCGTGATGCGGCGCACGCCGAAGGGCTGGCAGCCGGTGGAGCGCCTGAGCCAAGCCGTGCTGCCGGTGGCGGGCATCGTGACGGCGTTCACGCTGGCGCACTCGATCACGTTGACGCTGGCGGCGCTGAAACTCGTGAGCCTGCCGTCGTGGTTCATCGAGCCGGCGATCGCGGTGACGATCGTGCTCACCGCGCTCGACAACCTGTGGCCGATCTTTCGCCTGCCGCGCTATGCCGTGGCGTTTTTCTTCGGCCTGATCCATGGCTTCGGCTTTGCCGGTGTGTTGGCAGAGCTGGAATTGCCGACCTCGTCATTCGCGTGGGCGCTGTTCCAGTTCAACCTGGGGCTCGAACTCGGGCAACTGGGGATCGTGTTCCTCGTGATCGGCGCCATGTTCCTGTTGCGTCGCCGCCCCGGCTACCCGCGTTGGGTGATCCAGGGCGGGTCGGTCGCTGCTATCACGATCGGTGCGCTCTGGTTCATCGAGCGCACCGCCGATGTGTCGCTGCTACCGCTGTGAACTACAATCGAGATTCACATTAACGAGCAAGAGCGAGAAAGGCAACCTGGTTATGACACCGCGAACTCACAGCTTCTTTTTCGAGGTTTGCTGACCCGCTGAGTTGTCACGTCCATCTTGTTCGTACAAAAAAAGCGCGGTCTTGTCACCGCGCTTTTTTGCATTTTTGGAGCCTTCCAATGATCTCGATTCAATTGCCCGACGGCTCGAAACGCGAGTACCCGGCACCGCTGACGGTGGCCGACGTGGCTGCATCCATCGGTGCCGGGCTGGCCAAGGCCGCCATCGCCGGCCGAGTCGGTGACGGCGCCGACGCGAAGCTGGTCGATACGAGCCATTTGATAGCCGCCGACACGGCGCTCGCGATCGTCACCGACAAGAGCGCCGACGGGCTGGAAGTGATCCGCCACTCGACGGCGCACTTGCTGGCCTATGCGGTGAAGTCGCTCTTCCCCGAGGCGCAGGTCACGATCGGCCCGGTGATCGAGAACGGCTTCTTCTACGACTTCGCCTACAAGCGCCCGTTCACGCCCGACGATCTGGCCGCCATCGAGCAGAAGATGGGCGAACTGGCCCGGCTCGACGAGAAGGTCGAGCGCCGCGTGCTGCCACGCGACGAGGCCGTCGAATTCTTCAAGGGGATGGGCGAGCACTACAAGGCCGAGATCATCTCCAGCATCCCGGCCGGCGAGGATGTGTCGCTCTACCGCGAAGGCGCGTTCGAAGACCTGTGCCGCGGCCCACACGTGCCGAGCACGGGCCGCCTCAAGCACTTCAAGCTGATGAAGCTCGCAGGCGCCTATTGGCGCGGCGACCACCGCAACGAGATGCTGCAACGCATCTACGGCACGGCGTGGGCGACGAAGGACGAGTTGCAGCAGCATCTGCACCGGCTCGAAGAAGCCGAGAAGCGCGACCACCGAAAGTTGGGCCGCGAGCTCGACCTTTTCCACCTCGACGAGCACGCGCCGGGCCTCGTCTTCTGGCACCCGAAGGGCTGGGCGGTCTGGCAAGGTGTCGAGCAGTACATGCGCGGCGTCTACCGCG
>JANOVJ010000431.1:0-5453 GCA_031417295.1 bacterium
AGCGAGCAGGCGCGGGTCTGGACGCAGCAGGTCCAGCTCACCATCCTCGACATGGTGGCCGAGGCACACGACACGCATCATCCTGTTGGAACCGGCCTGTACTACGAAGACCAGAAGCCCGAGGCGCTGCGCCGCGCACGCAAGTTCTGCGACACCCGCATGCCCAAGTTCCTGCAGTGGTTCGAGACCATCCTGCGGCGCAACCCGGCCGGCGCACGGCACGTGGTGGGCGGCCGGCTGAGCTATGCCGACCTGTCGCTGTTCCAGTTGGTCGAAGGGCTGCGCTATGCGTTCCCGAAGGCAGCCGAGCGGGCCTTGTCGAAAGCGCCCTCGGTCGTGGCGTTGCACGACCACGTGGCAGGCCTGCCGCGCGTAGCGGCTTACCTGCGCAGCGAGCGGCGCATTCCGTTCAACGAGCAAGGCATCTTTCGCCGCTATCCCGAGCTCGACACGCCTGCTGCCGAAAGCACCTGAGCCTCGGCCCATCCCGTCAGCACGATCCGACCCTCTTGCCCTGTCAGCCGGCGGCGAGCAAGCCGCGCTGCGCCAGATTGCGCATCAACGCGCCAATGCCGAAGACCCAGGGCGCCATGCGGTCGCTGCGCTCGACCCGGTTGACGAGCGCACCGAGCCGCTCGCTGGAAATCGTTACCCGGTCGCCGAGCTTGTGGGTGAAGCCGATGCCGGGAACATCGCGGTCCTGCACCGGGGCGAACATGGTGCCGCAGAACAGCATCAGTCCGTCGGGGTACTGGTGCGTCGTGCCCATCGCGGCCTCGACGAGTTCCAGCGGGTCGCGGCTGATCTGCGCCATCGAACTCTCGCCTTCGAGTACGTAGCCGTCTTCGCCTTCGACGCGCAGCCGCACCACCGCCGAGCGCACATCGGCCAGGCTGTAGTGGGCATCGAACAGGCGGATGAAAGGCCCGATCGCACACGAGCCGTTGTTGTCTTTCGCCTTGCCCAGCAGCAGCGCACTGCGGCCCTCGAAGTCGCGCAGGTTCACGTCGTTGCCGAGGGTCGCGCCGACAATGCGCGCGCGGCTGTCGATCACGAGCACGATTTCGGGCTCGGGGTTGTTCCAGGTCGAGGCCGGGTGCAGGCCCACGCTCGCGCCGGTGCCCATGCTGGCCAGCGTCGCGGTCTTGGTGAAGATCTCGGCGTCGGGGCCGATGCCGACTTCGAGGTACTGCGACCACAGGCCTTGCGCGATCAGCACCTCCTTCAGTTGCATCGCCTGTGGCGAGCCGGGGCGCACCTTCGACAAGTCTTCGCCGACCACGGCGACGACCTGCTGCCGCACCGCGTGGGCGCGGCCGGCGTCGCCGCGCGTCTGCTCTTCGATCACGCGTTCGAGCATGCTTGCGGCGAAGGTGACGCCCGCTGCCTTGATCGGTTGCAGGTCGCACGGCGCCAGGAGGTGCAGCGCGTCAGGTGCGTGCGTCGCAACGAGTGCGTCTTCAAGGCGGCCGATCACGCGCTGCGGCGCGGCGCGCACGGCCGCTGCCGCGCCGGGCATCTCCAGTAGCGCGCTGACGGTGGGCGCCAGCGCTGACAGATCGATCAACTCGCCATCACGCAAGCTGACCGGTGTCGGCCCGCCATTCGCGCCGGGCAGCCAGGCGCGGCCGATGAGCGTGGCCTGTGCCACATCGGTCGGTAAGGTTTCTTGAAGGCTGGGCGGTGGCTTCATGGTGGTGCTCCCGAGTGCCATTCAACTGCCGGCCGCAGCCGGCCCGAAGCCCAGCGCAGGCAGCCCGCGAACACCGGGCCGCAGCGCGAACGTGGCGCCGGCCAGCGGCTGGGCTTGCAGGGCTTCGGCGCTCAAACCTTCGCGGGCGCTGGTGACGAGCAGCGTCTCGAAGCCCGCGCCGCCAAAGGCCATGCAGGTGATCTGTTTGGGCGGCAGGTCGATCTGTTGCAGCTGTTCTCCGTCGATGTTGAAGCGGCGCACGCAGCCCGCGCCCCAGAACGCGATCCACAGGCAGCCTTCGGCGTCGAAGCACATGCCGTCGGGTGCGCCTTCACCGCGGGCGAACTGCTTCCACAAAGTCTTGTCGGTCAGCGTGCCCGCGGCGTCGAGCCGATAGCGGTGGATGCGGGCCTTGTAGCTGTCGGTGTGGAACAGCCACTCGCCATCGGGCGTCGCGCCCGCAGTGATGGCCGGGCCGTTGCAGATGTGCAGCCCACGTTCGACGACTTCGATGCCGCCCTCGGCGTCGAGCCGCGCGAGTTGCCCATCGGCGCGCGTAGGGTCGTCGTTGTTCATCGAGCCAGCCCAGATGCGGCCCCAGGGGTCGGCCTTGGCATCGTTCAGCCGCACCGATGGCTGGCCCGGGTGCGGCGAGCCCATAGCCTCGATGCGCAAGGCCGGCTCCAGCCACAGCCGCACAAAGCCAGTTTGCAGGCCGGCGATGAAGCCGTCGCCATCACGCCGCGGAATCAGCCAGCCGATGCGCTCGGGCACGCGCCAGCATTGCACCGCGCCGCTGCCGGGCGCCCAGGCGTGGATCGCGCGGCCGTGGACGTCGACGACCAGGAAGCGCTGCGTCGCTGCGTCCCACAGCGGGCCTTCGCCCAGCGTCAGCAGCGGGATCGGCACCATCTCGAAAGCCGGACAGGCGCTCATGTCCACCCCGCATCGACGATGAACTCCTGCGCCGTGATCATCCGGCTGTCGTCTGCCGCCAGGAACAGCACCATCTGCGCGATGTCGCTGCCGAGCACGCGGCCGGGCAGGCACTGGTTGCGGTCCATCTCGCGCTCGCCTTCGGCATCGACCCAGAGGCGGCGCTGCTTCTCGGTCATCACCCAGCCGGGCAGCACCTGGTTGACACGAATGTGGCCAGCGCCCAGCTCACGCGCCAAGCTGCGCGTGAGGCCTGTCATCGCCGACTTGCAGGTGGCATACACCGCGAGGTTGACCGACTTCACCTTCCACGACGTGGAGCCGACGTTGACGATCGCGCCCCTGCCGCGCCGCTGCATGTCGGGCACCACCTGTTGCGCGGCGAAGAAGGCCGGCTTCAGGTTTACGGCCACGGTCGCATCGAAGAAGGCCTCGTCCACTTCGCCGAGCACGTGGCGGCGGTCGTTGGCGACGTTGTTGACGAGCACGCCGATGTCGCCGAACGCCGCGCGGGTGGCCGCAATGGCGTCGCGCAGGGTGTCGATGCGCGTCAGGTCGCCCGCAATGAAGAGCGGCTTCGTCTCGCCATCGCAAGCGGCCGCCAGCGCATGGCCGGCGGCTTCGTCGATGTCGATGAAGCCGACCTTCGCGCCCTGCCCCACGAAGCCACGCACGATGTCGGCGCCAATGCCCGAGCCGCCGCCGGTGACGAAGACCGCCACGCCGCTCAGGCTGGGGTAACTGGCCAGGGCCAGGCCCTCGGTTTCTTGCGTCATGACGTTGCCCCTTTCACGTTGTTGTGCACGGCCTGCGCCGCCTTGCGCGCACCGATGAAGCCCCATGCCTGGCGCCGCACCGCGGCCGCGCCCGCGCACGGCCGGTGGATCTGGCTGCCCATGCCGGCGGCGCCCCAAGTCGCGCCCACCGCAACGACCGTCGGGCCGGATTGCGGGGTGGCCGGGGCCAACGCGGGTGGCTTCGTCATGGGGCGATTGTCAGTACATCGCAGCCGGCGCAACAAACAAGACACGAAGGCCCGAAACGAATGCGGCTGCGGTGATGCGCGGGCGAAACACCGGCCTTGCTTTCGGGCCGTGTCAGGGTGCTTTCGCGCCGAGCCTCGGCGCGGGGCCGGCCAGCTCGCGCCGCACATGGTCGAGCAATCCGTCGCAAGCGTCTTCAACCAGATCGAGCACGCTCTCGAACGCCGCCGGCCCGCCGTAGTACGGGTCGGGCACGGTCTCGCTGCCATGCTGGCGGCTGAATTCGGTGAGCCGGCGCAGCTTGTGCCGGTGTTCTGGCGGGCAGCGTTCCTCGGCCAGCGCGAGGTTGTCCCAGTCCATCGCCAGCAGCAGGTCGACGGCTGCGAAATCGAGCGCGGTCAAGTGCCGCGCGCGCAGGGTTGAAAGGTCGTAGCCACGCTCGCGCGCATGGTGCTGGCTGCGGCTGTCGGGCGCGGCGCCAGGATGGAAGTTGTGCGTGCCGGCGGAATCGACCCGCACCCGCGCCGCGAGGCCGGCAGCGCGCACCTTGTCGCGAAACACGCCATGCGCGGTGGGGCTGCGGCAGATGTTGCCCATGCAGACGAACAGAACGTGAAACTCGGTTGCCATGGTGCGATGGTGCGATGGTGCGAGAGTCTTGCCGTGGCGCTGCCCTGGCGCACACCTGCTTTGGCCTGCCCGGAGGGCCTCGAACCCCCGACCTGCGGATTAGAAATCCGCTGCTCTATCCAGTTGAGCTACGGGCAGTGACGGCGAGGTGCGAGTTTACGCGGCAGCGCACGGGCCCCTATGCACTGGACGGCGCGCTACGGCGCCGGCCGGCGCGTCAGCATCACGTAGCCGCCGTGGCGCGCCGCCTCAACCCAACGCGGATCGGTCGCCAACGAAAGCGACGCGAAGTCGGCCTCGGCCACGAGCAGCGTGGCCGGTTTGTCGGTGGCCAGCCAGCGCGCAACCTCGGCGCTGCCGCGCGCCTCCAGCGCCCGCCCGGCGGAATAGAACTGGCCCGAGAACGGCCGCTTCACCAGGTAGACCAGCGGCGCGGTGGCGTCGGGCACGCGGGTGAGCAGCGCGCGCTGCGATCGCGCCTCGATGCGCTGCTGGCCGAACACCAGGATGCCGAGGGCCACCAGCGGCATGATCAGCCCGAGAAGCCAGGTCTTGCTTGCGGCGCCCTTGGGCTCGCGCTCCATGAACAGCCGGGCGACGATCAGCGCGAACGCCGGCAGCGCCGGCAGCGCATAGGCCTCCAAGATGTTGCGCGCCATCGTGAACAGCAACAGCGGCGCCAGCACCCAGCACAGCAGGTAGGCCATTTGCGGGTCGGGCGACGGCCGCTGCACCGCCGCTGACACCGGCTTCTTGCGCAGCCACAACACCAGCGCCACCACCGTCCACGGCATCGCGGCGCCGAGGGCATAAATCCAGATCGAGCCGCGCGCGCGCTCGTGCCCGCCGCCGTACAAGTCGCCCGTCCAGCCCGGCTGGGTGAAACGCTGCCAGTGTTCCCCGACGATGAAGTACTGCAGGAACCCGGGCGTCGCTGCCTCGGCCACCAGGTACCAGGGCAAGGCGAGCAGCAGCGTCAACAGCAGCCCGCGCAGCCACGGCAGGCCGTGCCAGATGGCGCGCTAGTCGCGCGTCCAGGCGAGCCAGAGGCCGAGCGCGATCGCCGTCATCACCAGCGCCACCGGGCCCTTGGCCAGCAGGCCGATGGCCAGGCCGACGAAGAACCACCAGCGGTCGGCCGCCGCCGGGCCGCCCCAAGGCGGCCGAACTCCCCTCGGGGGACGACGCCAAAGGCGTCCAGGGGCCGTCAA
>JANOVJ010000432.1:0-4406 GCA_031417295.1 bacterium
CTTGCTTTCGGCCGGGCCGAACAGCCTGCTCGTACTGGAGCGCTTCGAGTTCGACCCGACCACCAGCCAGGGCCGCTTCGATGCCCAGCTTCAACGCGGTACGCTGGCGGTGATCTCGGGGCGCATCGCCAAGCAATCGCCGCAGGCGATGACGCTGCGCACCCCCTCGGCCGCGCTCGCGGTGCGCGGCACCGAGTTCGTCGTGGCGGCGAATGAATAGCGCCCGGTGCGGGCTCGCAGCGCTGCTGCTCGCCGCGTGTGTAGCGACGCTGCTCGCCGCCTGCGCCACGCCTCCGCCGCCGCAGGGCATGGTCATCCTGCTGCCCGAGGCCGGTGGCAAGGACACCGCGCTGGTGGTGACGCAAGGCGGCAAGGACGTGCTGCTCGACCAGCCGTATGCTGGCGCCAGACTCGCCGCGTCGGGCCCGCAAAAGTACAGCACGTCGGCGGCCGAAGTGCAGGCGCAGTTCGGCGCAGCGCTGGCAGCGCAGCCGGCCCGCCCGGCGCAGTTCACGCTGTACTTCATTGAGGGCAAGGACGAGTTTACGGACGGTTCGAAGCGGCTCATCGAGAGCGTTTTCGCCGAGATCGCCAGCCGCCCGGTTCCCGACGTGCTGGTGATCGGCCACACCGACAAGGTCGGCACCGACGCGGCCAACGACGTGCTGTCGCGCCAACGCGCCGAGGTCGTGCGCAAGGCGCTGCTCGGGCACGGCATTGCGGCCGAGAACGTGGCCGTGATCGGCCGCGGCAAGCGCGAACCGATGGTCCCCACCGCCGACGGCGTGGCCGAGCCGCGCAACCGGCGGGTCGAGATCCTGGTTCGTTGACGCGGCAGCGGTCGCATCGGCGGCCCCGTCACGCGGGCCGGCCAGCGCCGTGCCAGCGCAGGACCAGGATCGTCAGGTCGTCGGCCGCTTCCGCGCCACCGGCGAACGACTCCACGTCTTCGAACAGCGCGTCGACAACGGCGCGCGCGCCGGCCTGCGCGTCGCGGCTGGCGAGCAGCCGCGCCTGCACGCGCGCAGGGCCGTACAACTCGGCGGCCGGGTTCTGCGCTTCGGTCACGCCGTCTGTCATCAGGCACAGCCAGGCGCCGGGCGCGAGCCGGCACTCGCCACCGCGGTAGTCGAATTCGGCCACGGCGCACAAGGGCGGGCCGTCGCCATCGGTGATGCGTTGCAAGGCGGGATCGTCCGGGAGCAGCAGGTACGGGTTCTCGTTGCCGGCGTTGCAGTAGACGAGCTCGCCCGTGTCCAGATCGAGGATGCCGGCGAAGAGCGTGACGAAGAGCATCTCCGGGTTGTCGCGCGAGACCTCGGCGTTGGCGGCGGCGACGATGCGGCCGATGTCGGCGTCGGGCATCCGCAGCATCGCGCTCTTGCACAGCGCTTTGCTCACGGCCATGAAGATCGACGCCGAGAGGCCCTTGCCGGCCACATCGCCGATGAGGAAGAACAGCCGCCGCGCGTCGAGCATGAAGTAGTCGTACAGATCACCGCCCACTTCGCGCGCCGGCACCAGCGTGGCCGCGAGTTCGATCCGGCCGTCGGCCTGCAGCAGGTCGGGGCGCGGCAGCGTGGCGGTCTGGATGCGCTGCGCTGCTTCGAGCTCTCCGGCAATGCGTGCGCCCTGTTCGCGCTGGTCGGCCACCACGTGTTCGAGCGAACGCCGGTGCCGCGTCGCCTCGGCCAGCGACATCACCAGCAGCGTCAGGAACAGCAGCAGCAGGCTGAGCGCAGGCGTCGCCGCATCGAACAGCAGCCGCTCGGCGCGGAAGAGGGCGAACGCCACCAGCACCGGCACCGTGACGCAGGCCAGCATCAGCAGCGCGGCGCTGAACGGCCGCCAGCGCGGCGTGGCCCAGACCAGCAACGCGCCGAGCACCAGCACCCACAAGGCCTCGGCCTGCGGCGCCCACTGCGGGCGGTTCAGCAGCGTGCGGCCGACCAGGTTTTCCAGCAACTGGGCGTGAACTTCGGTGCCCGACATGCGCTCGCCGATCGGCGTGTCCTGGTACTCCAGCAGGCCGATGCCGGCCAGGCCGATCAGCACCAGCTGTTGCCCGAAGTGCGACGCCTCGACCCGGCCCTCCAGCACATCGACCGCCGACACCAGGCGGTCGGCGCGGCGCGGTGAAAAGTAGACCCGGACCGCGCCGTCGGCCTCGGTCGGAACGACCAGTTCGCCGGCCGCGACGGCCGTCACCGCGGTGCCCGAGGTGCTCATCCGCAGCACCGGCACCTGCAGCGCGACACGCAGCATCTCGACCGCCAGCGTGGGCACCAGCGTGCCATCGACACTGACCACCAGCGGCACACGGCGGATCACGCCGCGCGACGGGTCGGCCGAGATCAGGCCACGCCCGTGCGCGGCGCGGTCGAGTTCGTCCAGGCTCGTCAGTACCCCGGCATGGCTGGCGACGAGGGGCGCGATCGGCAGCGTCGAAGTGCCGGCCGCGGCCGCGCCGCGCACCGCAACCGGTGTCGCGCGCAGCGTCATGCCGGTGGCATCGGGCATGCCCGCAACCACCAGCACCGACGGCGCAGCGGCCAGCGCACGGGCCAGTGCGGTGTCGTTCGACGGCAGCGCGCCGAGCGCGTTCGACAGCGCCGGGTCGAGCGTGCCGGCCCGCGCCAGCAGCCGTTCGGCCGACAGCGCGTCGGCCTCGGGCATCAGGATGTTGACGCCGATCGCCGCCGGCCGGGCGCGATTCACGGCGTCGATGAGTTGCGCCAACAGCGTCCGCGGCCAGGGCCATTGGCCGAGCGCGGCGAGGCTCTTCTGGTCGATCTCGACCACCGTCACCGGCAGGCTGCTCACCTGCCGTGGCGCGAGCGTCTGGTGGGCATCGAACCAGGCCGCCTGCAGCCGCTCGGTCCACAGCGCCTGGCGCCAGGTCAGCAGCACCAGCACCAGCAACACGACCGAGCCAACCCACCGCGTCGGGCCGGTCCGGCCGCGCGCTCGCACGCGGCCGGGATCGGATTTCACAAATCCACTTCCAGGCCGTCGTAGGCGGCGCTGATGCGCAACGGCGCCTCGCCGCGGGTGATTTCTTCGAGCCGCCGCGTCTCGGCGAGCACGGCTTCGATGGCCTCGTCGTCGAACACCGGCTCGTGGTGGAACAGGCACAGGTGGCGCGCGCCGGCCATCTGGCACAGCTCGACGCCGACGACGTTGCTCGAATGGCCCCAGTCGGCCTTGACCGAGATCGAATCGGCGAGCGAGTACATCGCGTCGAAAATCACCAGGTCGGCATCGCGGAAGAACTCGACGAAGCGGTCGGTGTGTTCGGCCTGCGCCAGCGGGTGCTCGGAGTCGGTGGAATAGATCACTGTCCGGCCCTGCGATTCGAAGCGGTAGCCGTAGGAGTCGCCGGTGTGCCGTTGCAGCATCGTCGTGACCGTCACGCCGGCCACCTCGCGCGGCTGGCCAGGTTCGAGGTGCACGAATTCCAGCTTTGCGCCGAAGATCGAAAAATCGACCGGGAACGAAGGCTTGTCCTGCTGCCGCCGCAGCGCGGCTTCGAGTTCGAGGTGGCTGCCGTAGATGACGACGCGGTTGCCCGGGATGAAGGCCGGCACGAAGAACGGCAGGCCCATGATGTGGTCCCAGTGGACATGGGACATGAAGATGTGGAAGGTCTGCGCCGCGCCGGCTCGAGCGGCACGGCGCGCCATCGCCGACAGGCCGAACGGGCGCGCACCGCTGCCCAGGTCACACAACATGAACTCGGGCCCGCCGGTTTCGATCTCGACGCAGGAGGTGTGGCCGCCGTACGTGCCCGCGGCCGGGAAGGCCAGGCCGTCGAGGTAGCGCTCGATCTCGGCCTCGTTGGCGAAGCTGCGGCCGGCCGCACCGCGCAAGGCCGCGACCACCTTGCGCCGCACCCCCGCCGCCGTCAACGCAATCGGCAATGAGCCCCGCGTGCCCCAGAAGCGAACCCGCTTCATGGTGGCTGCTGCCGCGCCGCCTGCCACGCGGCCAGCGCGGCCGCCGAGCACTGCGCCAGCGCGGCCGGCACGTCGGGGTGAACCGAGAGCACGCGGTCGAAGCGGCTGATCGCGAAGATCTCAGCGACCACCGGTTGCAGCGCGGCGATGGCGAACGGCGCTGCGTTGGCGCGCATCTGCCGGGCCGCCACCATCAGCACCCGCAGGCCGACACTGCTGATGTACTCGACGCCCGCGAAGTCGAGCACCACGCCGCCCTGCGCTGTGCCGGCCCGCGCCATGGTTTCGACAAGCACCCGTTCAAGTTCAGCCGCCGTGCGGTGATCGACCCGGCCGGCCACGCCGAGCAACGCCGTGCCGGCAAACTGTCGCGTGACGATCTGCACGCTGCGTCTTCGCCTGAGTGAACCTGCCCGGCCGGCCTAGAACGGAATGTCGTCGTCCATGTCG
>JANOVJ010000433.1:0-8383 GCA_031417295.1 bacterium
GCCGCAGGCGGCGATGGGCTCGCGTATCAGTGACTTGCGGCTCGGCGACAAGCTGCTTGACCCCGCCAAGACCTACAAGGTGGCTGGCTGGGCGCCGGTTTCCGAAGCCGCCCGCGATGGTGGCGGCCCGCCGGTCTGGGAACTGGTCGAAACCTGGCTCAAGGCGCAACGCAAGGTCGGCGTTCGGCAGCCCAGTGTGCCGCGGCTTGTTGGCGCCGAGGGCAACCCGGGCAGGGGGTGACGCCCGGCAAGGGCAGGAAACCCCCGTTGGCGGCAGCCGCGCGCCGCGCTAGTCTTCACCGCCCGCGCGGGCGCTTGGCCCGCGCAGGTTGACTTCACAGACTTCACAGACTTCACGGACCTCGACCATGACCACCGTCGCCCCCGACACGCTCGCCCTGCAACGCTTCTACCACTGGGAGCGCGAAACACCGCAGCGCGTCTCGCTGACTCAGCCCATGGGCGGCGGCGTGGTGCGAGATTTCACCTGGGCCCAGATTGCCGATGAAACCCGGCGCATGGCGGCCCACCTGCAATCGTTCGGCTTCGAGCCCGGCGCGCGGATCGGCCTGCTGTCGAAGAACTGCGCCCACTGGCTGATGGCCGACATGGCGATCTGGATGGCCGGCTACGTCTCGGTGCCGCTGTACCCGACGCTGGCGGCCGGCACGGTGCAGCAGATTCTTGAGCACAGCGAAGCGCGCGCGCTGTTCGTCGGCAAGCTCGACGACTGGGCGCTGATGCAGCCCGGCGTGCCCGCAGGCCTGCCCTGCATCGCGTTCCCGCTGTCGCCGAAGACGAGCTTCCCGAGCTGGAACGACATCGTCGCCAAGACCGCGCCGCTCAAGGGCAACCCGGTGCGCGACGGCGCCGAGATGTCGACCCTGATGTACACCTCGGGCACCACCGGCAACCCGAAGGGCGTGATGCACACCTTCAACAGCTTCGCCTGGTCGATCGCCTCGGGGCTGAAGCGGATCGAACTCGGCAAAGACGCGCGGATGCTGTCGTACCTGCCGCTGGCCCACGTGGCCGAACGGATGCTGGTCGAGCACGCCTGGCTGGCGACGAACCTGCACGTCTTCTTCGCCGAGTCGCTGGAGACCTTCAACGCCGACATGCAGCGCGCCCGGCCGACGGCGTTCTTCTCGGTGCCGCGGCTGTGGGTCAAGTTCCAGCAGGGCGTGCACGCCAAGATGCCGCCGGCCAAGCTGCAGCGCATGCTCGGGCTGCCTATCATCGGCGGCATCGTGCGCAAGAAGCTGCTCAAGGCGCTGGGCCTCGATGCCTGCACCTTTGCCGCAGGCGGTGCGGCGCCGATGCCGCCGGCGCTGTTGCAGTGGTACTCGAAGCTCGGGCTGGAGATCGTCGAGGTCTACGGCATGACCGAGAACTGCGGCCTGTCGCACGCCACCGTGCCCGGCCAGCCCAGGCCGGGCACGGTGGGCCTGCCGTACGACGGCGTCGAGTCGCGCATCGACCCGGCGTCGGGCGAAATCCAGATGCGCGGTGCCTGCCTGATGATGGGCTACTACAAAGAGCCCGAGCTGACGCGCCAGACCTTCACCGAAGACGGCTGGCTGAAGACCGGCGACAAGGGCGCGCTCGACGCCAGCGGCGCGCTGCGCATCACGGGCCGGGTGAAAGACCTGTTCAAGACCAGCAAGGGCAAGTACGTCGCCCCGGCGCCGATCGAGGACAGGCTGGTGATGCACCCGGCGGTAGAAGCCTGTGTCGTGACCGGTGCGAACCTGGGGCAGCCGCTGGGCATCCTGATGCTCTCGCCCGAGGCGGCCAAGCGCTCGCTCGGTGACAGCGAGCGCAAAGCCATGGAGGCCTCGTTCGAGACCCACCTGAAAGAGATCAACGCCAAGCTCGACCCGCACGAACAGCTCGACTGCCTGGTTGCGGTGACCGAGCCCTGGACGGTGGAGAACGGCTTCGTCACGCCGACGATGAAGGTCAAGCGCAACCGGATCGAAGAGGTTTACTGCGCGAATTACGAAGGCTGGACGAAGCAGCGCCGGAAGGTGATCTGGCACCGGGCCTGATTGCGCGCGGGCCTCAGGGCTCTGGCGTTCCGGTGTCCTCGGCGCCGAGGCCCAGTTCCTGGCGAGCCGAGGCTGCAAGGAGCTGGTACTTGCGGCGAAAAGCGTCGAGGGCCTCTTCTTCAAGTTCCTCCAGATCGAGCAGCGCGTTGTGCGCGCCCTGGGTGGCCCGAATCAGCTCATCGAGCTTGATCTGAATGGCTTGCGTGTCCCGGTTCTGCGTGTTCTGAATCAGGAAGACCATCAAGAAGGTGATGATCGTCGTGCCGGTGTTGATGACGAGTTGCCACGTATCGCTGAAGGCAAAGAGGGGCCCGGTGGCGATCCAGATCGCAATCACTGCGACCGCCAGCACAAAAGTTCTCGGGCGTCCGCAAAAGTGCGAAGCCGATTTGGCGAAACCGGAATACCACGAGGTGGGGTTCATGCGGGGGTCTCCTGCTAACGCCTGAATTGGGCGGCTACTCAGGCACTTTGTGCGCCGCCCAGGCCGCCCCGATCGCACGGTGCTCGGGAATGTCATTCAGAAAACTCTGGCGCAGTGCGCCGTCGGAGATGGCGTCGGCCAGCGCCTGCAGCTCGGCGTGGGCAGTGGCCAGCACGTCGGCCGCGCGCACGTCGCCGGCACGTTCTAGCACCTGGTGGCAGGCCAGCCGTATCAGACGCGGCCCTTCGGTGCCCTCCAGCGTGCCGCCGCCAGACTCGTGGGCCAGCAGCCGCTCCACCGCCTGCATCGCCACAGCGACGTCGCCTTGCGCCAGCGCCAGCCGGGCCAGGCCGGCGGTCGAGTCGAGTTGCGTTTCGGTGTCGGCCTCCACCGCCACGGCGTAGGCGCGTTCGAAGGCCATCGCCGCGGCGGCATGGCGCCCCAGCGCCAGCTCGGCATGCCCGCTGGCGCACTGCGCACGCGCTTCGGCTTCGGGGTTCTGCACCTCGATCGCAATGGTCAACGCCGCTTGGGCGTACGCCAGCGCCAGCGGCGCGTCGCCGTGGCGCAATTCGAGCTGGGTCAGGTTCAGCAGCGGCACGCACTCCATCGCCCTGTCCCCCACGCCGCGGGTCAGCCGAAGGCCTTCTTCCAGGTCGCGCCGGGCTCGCAGGTAGTCGCCCAACTGAAGCCAGGTCTCGCCCATGTTGCCGAGCGTGATGGCTTCGTTCAACGGGTTGCCCAACTCGCGGTCGATCAGCACCTTCTGGCGGTCGATCCGCAGCGACAGCTCCAGGTCGTCCTGCAGCCCGGCGGCGACCGACAGCACGTTCAGGAACAGTGACTCGATGCGGCGCAGCCCGAGCGACCGCGCTTCGGCCAGGCCCTGCTCGGCCAGCGCCTTGCCGGCCGCCCAGTCGCCGAGCTCGCCGATTGCAATCGCCAGGCGCTGCTGCGCGCGCAGCACCAGCGGCCGGTCGGCGGCGCGTTCGGCGAGCGCCAGCGCTTGCCTGGCGATGGCCTCCATGGCCACATAGTCGGCCATGCGCAGCGCGATGTCGCAGCGCCGCCAAGCGGCCTCGAAGCGCAGGCTGTCGTCGGCAAGTACCTCGGCCAGCGCCTCGAGCACGGCAATGTCGGCGCGTTGCTCGGTGCGCCGGCCCTGCAGGCCCAGCGTGCGCTCGCGCGCGTCGAGCAGGCGCCAGCGCAACCGGCTGCGGTCGGCGGTTTCGGCGAGGGGCGTTGCCTTTCCGTCGGCGGCGGGGCGAGCGTCCGCAGCCGCAGCCGCAGCCGCAGCCGCAGCCGCAGCGGTGCCCGCATCCGCAGCCACACCCTCGCCTTCGCTCTCGCCCATCAGCGCCAGCGCTCGCGCCACGAAGCCCAGCGCGGCTTCGTGCGCAAAGCGGTCGCGCGCGTGCTCGGCCGCGCGGGTGTAGAACTCGCACGCGCGGTTGGCGTTGCCGGCTTTTTCGAAGTGTTCGGCGGCGAGGCCCAAGAAGTCGTTGGCGCGCGCGCCGCTCAAGCTCGCCAGCCACTCGGCCGCGGCGGCGTGGTAGCCGCGCCGCACGCGCTTGAGCACGGTGTCGTAGGTCACCTGGTGCAATATCTGGTGGTTGAACGCGTACTCGCGCACGCCGTCGAAGCCGGCCTCCTGGCGCGGCACCACGAGCGAGCGTTGCGACACGCCGGGCAAGGCGTCGGTGGCATGGGCATCGATGGCGGCCAGCGCCTGGTCCCAGAACACGAAGCCGATCACGGCGGCTTGCTGCAAGGCCAGCCGCTCGGCCGGCTTCACGCCGTCGAGCCGGGCCTGCAACACGCCGGTCAGGGTTTGCGGCACATGCGCGGCCAGCAGCTTGGCGGGGTTGACGGCCCAGCCGTCTTCACGGACCGTGATGGCGCCGTCATCGACCAGCATCTTCACCAGCTCTTCCATGTAGAACGGGTTGCCTTCGGCGCCGCCGGTGATGAGTTCGCGCAGCGCGGCCGGCACCTCGGGCAGGCGCTGCAGCAACTCGTCGGCGAGGGTGCGGCTGGCGCTGCCGTCGAGCGGCGCCAGGTCGATGCGCTGCGCCTCGGCGCTGCCGGGCCAACCGGCGCGGCGCTCGAACAGGCTCGGGCGGGCGAGGCCGAGCACCAGCATCGGCACGTCGCGGTTCACCTCGACGAGGTGGGCCAGGAATTCCAGCGAGCCGTCGTCGGCCCAGTGCAGGTCGTCGAGCAGCAGCACGATCGGTGCGCCTTGCTGCGCCGCGACGCGGCGGAACATCTGGGCCGCCGCGTGGAAGGCGCGGTTGCGCAGCTGCCGGCCGTCGTGCTGGAGGCCCTGGATGTGCGCGCTGTCGGCGAAGTCGAGCCCGATCAGGTGGCCCAGCAGGTGGGCGTGGGCCTGCGCCATCTCGGCGCCGTCATCGGGCTCGAAAAGGGGCACCATGCCTTGCTCGATCTTGCGCTTGGCCGCCGCCATGCTGTCGCCGTCGCCGATCTGCCAACGCCAGGCCAGCACGTCGCGCAGCAGGCCGTAGGGCTGGGTCCGGGTTTGCGGGTTGGCCCGGCCGTGGAACAGGTAGAAGGCCTCGGCGCGGGCCTCGGCCCAGTTCTGAAACTCATAGAGCAGGCGGCTCTTGCCGATGCCGGCTTCGGCGACCACGGTGACCGCCCTCAACCGGCCTTCGCCGCAGATTTTCTTGAACGCCGCCTGCAGTTGCGCCAGTTCGGCATCACGCCCGACCATCCGCGTCTCGACGCCTTCGATACCGCGCGTGGCGACGCGAAACGCGCGCGGCTTGGCGCGCAGCACGAAGTAGGTGAGCACAGGCTCGGCCAGGCCCTTGACCTCGATCGGCGGTTGCGGCTCCACATCGAACACGCCGCGCACCTGGCGGTAGGTGTCGTGGCTGATGCGCAGGCCGCCGGCCGGCGCGGTTTGTTCCATGCGCGCCGCGATGTTCACCGTGAGGCCGCGGATGCTGCCCTCGGCATCGACGCCGCCACCCAGCAGCACGCCGCCGGTGTGCAGCCCGACGCGCACGTCGAAGCCGGCGTGGCCGTGGCGCTCCAGCACCGCCTGGCCTTGCCGCTGGCCTTCTTCAAGCAGCGCCAGGCCACAGTGCACGGCGCGTTCGGCGTCGTCTTCCTGGGCTTCGCTGGCACCGAACACGGCGAGCAGGTTGTCGCCCGCGTATTGCAAGACCTTGCCCTTGTGCGCTTCGACGACGGCCGTGCATTGCGCCAGTGCGCCGTCCATCACCGCATGGATTTCCTCGGGGTCGAGCCGCTGCGAGAGCGTGGTCGAGCCGACGATGTCGAGGAACAGCACCGTGACCTGCCTGAGTGCCTGCGCGTCGGGGGTGGGCAGCGCCGTGGCCAGCGCACTCAGCTTGGCGCGAAGCGGCGCCAGCGCGGTGTCGACGACGGCATCGCCGAGCAGTGCCCGCTGGGCCTCGAGCGCGCCGATGACGGCTTCGATCTGCTGCTGTTCGGTCGACACGTCGCTCCAAAAAAGGCAGGGCACCCACATCCGCGGACCGGCCGGTTCGGTCTCTGGCGACTGCGGCCGGCCAGGGCGCGAATGCCTGCGCCGGAGTTCGCGAAACCAGTGTAGCCCGCGGGATCACGCCGGGAGCACACGCGCCGGGAGCGCACGGCCCTGTCGGCCAGGGCAGTGCTCGCCATGAAAGAAGATCGGTCCGCGCGTGCGAGGCCGGCGTCCCGAGGTCGAACGATTCAGGGGATTGACACTGCGCACGAACGGAGCGGAATGCGATTCGGCACTTCGCAATCGACCCCGTTTCCGGGAAGGCGTGGCCAGTCGCCAGTCGCCATTCGCGTGAACGGGGCGTTTCAATCGCGCACGCAGAGGCATGGCGTGCGTCCGCTCGATGGGGGTGTGGTGCTTCATCGAGTGGGTTTCAAACTCGCCACATCGGGGAGCGGACATGCGGCACACACGCGCTGGGCACATCTTTCATTTCGCCATCTTGGCTGTCGTCGCATCGGCGTCGGCGCTGGCTTCCTCCAACGCAAGTGCTCAAACCTGCGCCGAGCGCCCTGGGTACCCATTGGGTCGTTGGGGCGTCATACCCGCCCGGGGCGCAACGCCGGGAACCTACTCGACCTTCGTTACTTTCACAAGGCCGACTGGCGGAACCTGGCTTCCATCCAGCGGAAGGGGAAGCTTTGAGACCTCGGTGACGCCGGCTCCCGGCAGCGAGGTCTTCATGACGTTGAGAGCAGAACCTGGAACCTACAAAAGCGAGAACCAGTTGGTTGTGTCTGCCGATGGTTGCAGCATGACCGGTACGTTCTTCGACTCTGAAGGGCACCGCGGGGAAGCCACGTACCGATGGCAGAGGCAGCAGGATCGGGCAACGTCTGCGGATGCGCCGTCCCAGGTGCCGCCCGAGGCGCCGCCGCAGGCACCGACCGGGCGGCCACCGGTGAATCCACCGCAAGCGGGAGCGCCGGTGGTGGCGGATGTACCGGCCGCGGCAAAAACCTACGTCAACGTCTCCACCGGCTTTTGTCTGGACAGCAACGCCGACCGTGCCGTCTATGCGCTGGGCTGCAACGGCGGCAACTACCAGAACTGGCAGCGTGACGGCCTGAGCTTGCGCAATGTCTCCACGGGCCTGTGTCTGGACAGCAACGCCGAAGGCAAGGTCTACACCCTTCGCTGCAACGGCGGCAACTACCAGAACTGGGAGCCCCGAGGGGGCACCTGGGTCAACGTCGCCACCGGGAAGTGTCTGGACAGCAATGCCCAACGAGCCGTCTACGCGTTGGGCTGTAACGGGGGCAACTACCAGAACTGGAAGTGAAGGCCCGGGAGTGAGGGCCTTCAGTCAGGGTGTTGGCGCGCGGCCTGTGCTTCGTGGTTTCTTCGGGCTGCGCGGGTACGTCGCTGCGTTGCCTCAGCCCTCGCTCCCGCCCTGGTCCAGCATCCCCTGGTGATGACTCAGGAACACCCGCCCGCGGAACCAGCCTGACCACGCGCCGCGGCGCAGACTGTCGAGCACCGGGCCCTTGACTTCCGACAGGTCGAGCCGCACCCCGCGCGCGCGCAGCGCGTCGTGCAGCGCCTGCAGCGCTTCGAGCCCGCTGAAATCGATCCGGTTGACGGGCGACATCAGCAGCACCACCCGCCGCGCGTTGGGCTGCTTGTCGAGCTGCGTCGCGACCACATCGGTGAGCTGGCGCGCGTTGGTGAAGAGCAGGCTTTCGTCGATGCGCAGGCTCAGCACGTCGGGCACCAACTCCACGTCGTAACGGTCGGCGTTGCGGAAGTGCTCGCTGCCCGGGATGCGGCCGATCAGCGCGATGTGCGGGCGCGCGGATCGCTGCAACAGCAGCGCGATCGACGCCGCCACGCCGATGCCCAGCGCCCAGGCCACACCCTGCAGCAGCGTTGCCACGGTCACGCCGGCCATCACCGCCCACTCGACGCGCGCAAAGCGCCAGGCCAACCGGTACGGCGCCAGGCTCAGGCCCGACAGCACGGCGACGACGATGGTCGCGGCCAGCACCGCATCGGGCAGCCAGGCCAGCGGCTTGGCCAGCAGCAGCATTGCCAGGCCCATCAACGCCGCGGTGAAGACGCCGGTCATGCGGGTGCGGCTGCCGGCGTCGGCGTTGACGATGCTGCGCGAAATGCTCGCCGCCACCGGCATGCCGCTGCTCACGGCGGCCACGAGGTTGGCCCCGGCCAAGCCGAGCAGCTCGCGTCGCGGCAGGATGCGCCCGCCATGCCGCCGGGCCAGCGATTCGGCCACGACGAGGCTGCTGACGAAGGCCACCAGCGCGATCGGCAGCGCGCCGGGCAGCAGCCGCCACCACAGGTCGAGGTCGAGCGGCGGCAGCGCGAAACTCGGCGTCAATGCCGGCAGCTCACCCACCAGCGACACGCCGC
>JANOVJ010000434.1:0-10797 GCA_031417295.1 bacterium
CCCTCTCCGCCAGGATGAAATCGAAGATCGCCCCGGCACCCGCCCCCGCTGCTTAAGCGGCAACCATGGCACCATCGTGGCGTCTCCTCTTTGCAGCGGCCCCCCGGCTGCCATCGATGCCATGGAAACCTCGGCCCACACCGGTACCACCGCGCAAACGCTGCGCAACGTCGCCGACCTGCCCGGGCCGCGAGGGATCCCGCTGCTGGGCAACCTGCTGCAGATCGAGACGCCGCGCATGCACCAGCAGCTGGAAGCCTGGTGCGCCGAGTTCGGGCCGTTCTACAAGTTGAAGCTGGGCTCGCGGCCGATCCTGGTGGTGGGCGACCACGCCGCCACCGCAGCCGCCCTGCGTGACCGGCCGGACGGCTTCAGGCGCACCGCGCGGATGGAGGAAATCGGCGCTGAAATGGGCTTGCTGCCGGGCGTCTTCGGCGTCAACGGCGAGGCCTGGAAGCGCCAGCGGCGGATGGTCATGGCGGGCTTCGACCCGGCGCATGTGCGGCGCTACCACCCGGCGCTGGTCACCGTCTCGCAGCGCCTGACGGCACGTTGGCGGCGCGCAGCGCGGCAGGGCACGGCCATCGATCTGCAGGCCGACCTGATGCGCTACACCGTGGACGCCATCGCCGGCCTCGCCTTCGGCGCCGAGGTAACCACGCTGGACAGCGATGGCGACGTCATCCAGCAGCACCTGGACAAGATCTTCCCGGCGCTGTTCAACCGCATGATGTCGCCGCTGCCGACCTGGCGCTGGCTGCGCACACCGGCGGTGCGCCAACTCGAGGCCAGCATGGTGGCCGTCAACACGGCGGTGCAGGGTTTCATTGCCGCCGCGCGCTTGCGCCTGCAAGCCGACCCGGCCCTGCGCAGCGAACCGCGCAACCTGCTCGAGGCCATGCTGGTGGCCGCCGACGAGCCCGGCAGCGGCATCGACGACGTGCAGGTGGCCGGCAACGTGCTGACCATGCTGCTGGCCGGCGAAGACACCACCGCCAACACGCTGGCCTGGATGATCGATCTGCTGTGGCGCCACCCGGCCAGCCTGGCCCGCGCCGCCGACGAGGTGCGGCGCCTGGTGGCCGACCCGACGAACCCGACACTGGACGAGCTGGCACGGCTCGACTTCGTCGAGGCCTGCGCCCACGAGACGATGCGCTTGAAGCCGGTGGCGCCGGTGATCGGCTTGCAGGCCCTGCGCGACACGGTGGTGGGCGACGTTCGCCTGCCCGCCGGCGGGGTGGTCATCAATGTGATGCGCCGTGACAGCGTCAGCGACCGGCACCTGCCGCGCGCGGCGGCCTTTGAGCCCGAGCGCTGGCTGGCCGACGGCGCGCCAGGGGCGGTGGCGCACGCGGCCAGCGCCGCCAAGCGCGTCTCCATGCCCTTCGGCGCCGGGCCGCGCATCTGCCCCGGGCGCTACCTCGCGCTGCTGGAAATGAAGATGGCGATGGTGGCCTTGCTGGGCCACTTCGAGATCGACAGCGTCGCCACGCCCGACGGCTTGCCGGCGGCGGAAAAACTGTCGTTCACGATGATGCCGGTGGGCCTGGCGTTGCGGCTGCGCGAGCGAGGCGCAGCGACAACAGGGTCGAGCGCCCGCTGATCCGCGATGACGAGCCGGTGTCGGTTGAGGAACACAGAGCCATCGTCGTCCACCCGGGCATCCTGAACTTCGAGGACCTGCGGCGCCAGCAGGCGCGTCAGGGCCGGCTGGCCGCCACTGGCCTACCCGTGCGCACCTCGCAAGACCGGGCCGGGCTGCTCTGGGGCGCCGTGCCCGCCAAGTCGGCGCGTGGGGGCTCCGGCTCGCCCCGGCGCTGTTGCTCATCGAGCCGCTGCGGCCGTTCGTCGAGAGCCGAATGGCGTTGCACATGCTGGTGCAGTTGCCGCTGCTGGTGGCGTCGGGGTGGTGGCTGTCGCGCCTGTGCGGCGCGCCGCACCCGCTGTGGCGGCCCTTCGACGCCCTCAACGCGCACGGCCTGCTCGGCATCAGCGTCGCGTCAGGTATGTTCGGCGTCTGGATGGTCCCTGCAGCGCTCGACCTGGCCCTGCTCTCGGAGCCCATGCGCTGGGCCAAGTACGCCACGCTCTCCCTGGCCGGGCTGCTGCTCGGCCGCAGTTACCGGCGCCTGAGTGCCGAACTGGAAGTGTTCTTCGCCGGGATGCTGGCGTGGATGATGGCGACGGTGGGATTGATCTACCAAACCCTGCCGCAGCGCCTGTGCGTCAACTACCTGATCGACGAGCAGCGCGGGACCGGGCTCGGCCTCGTCTTCGGTGCCGTGGCGCTCGGCCTCGTTTGCCTGTGGCGCCTGCGGATGCGCCGTGACTCAGGGCCTTGAAGCGCTCGCCACCTGGGTCGCGGTGGCGGCGGCCCCACGCCTCATGGCGCGAGCCGCAGCACCTGCCCAGGCTCCAGAACGATGACCGCTGTCGCGGGAGCGCGGGCTTCGATGGCGGCGACAAACCGCTCCGGCGTGCCGTCGTAGGACAGGATCAAACCGTCGGTGAACGCGCTGCCATGAAAGCGGTAGTGGATCGGCACGGCCACCTCGGCACCGAGCGTTGCTGCGAAGCCGGCCGCCTGCTCGGCGTTCATCACCACTTGTTCACCCAGAACCCGAAGACCGTTGACCGACAGCAACGCCAGTTGGATCGACGGGAAGCGCTTGGGTAACTCATCGAGTTCGGGAATCAGGCGCGTGTCGCCGCCGAAGTAGACGCTGGCACCGTTGGCCTGGATCACGAACGTGACCTCGGGCACCTTGTGGGCCGCCGGTGCGGCGGTGATGGTCAGCGGCCCGACCGTGGCCGACTCCCAGGGGCGCAGTTCGCGCACGTTCGTGAAGCCCGCCGCCCGCGCGGCCGCAACCATGTTCGGGCCGACGAAGAACGGCACCGCCTTGTCGGGGTAGCGCGCGAAGGTCTCGATGTCGAAGTGATCGTAGTGCGCATGGCTTGCCACCACGGCGGTCAGCCGCGGCAACTGCTCCAGGGCGATGCCCAGCGGTTCGCCGTGATGGAAGTGCGTTTTCTCGCTGAACCACGGGTCGGTGAGCACCGTCGCGTTGCCGAAGTCGAGCAGCACGGAAGCGTGCGCAATGCGGGTCACACTGAATGCACCGGGGGCCTGGCCGGGCGAATGCTTCAGCCTGGCCACCAGCCCCGCCGGTGCCGGCCCGCTCAGCACGGGCGCGGGCTGCAGCGGTGCCAGCAGGAATGACGCAGCCAATGCAGCGCCCGCAACGATCACAGCCATCGACACTGCGAGCACGACCTTCAACGACTTCTTCATCCCGGTCCCCGGTGATTCAACGTGCCGGGATGCTGAACGGGCCGGGCGCGGGCGTCATTCACCCAGGTGCATCGGCGATGCGCCGCTTGAGCCGCGACAGCGACTGCGGCCGCACGCCCAGGTAGGAGGCCAGAAGGTACTGCGGGATGGCGTCGGCCTCTGGGCCGAACAGCGCGCGCATCTGCCGAAAGCGTGCTTCGGCATCGAGCAGGAGGAACGACAGTTCACGCTGCTCCTTGCGCACGTACAGAGCCTCGGCGACACGGCGGCCGACCTTTTGCCACTCGATGCTCGACTCGTAGAGCGCCAGCAGCACCGCGTAGGGCCAGACCAGCAACTCGGTGCGAACGACCGCGGCAATCGCCACCTGCGCCGGGCGCTGGCTGGCAGCGCTGCCGAAAGACAGGGTGAAGCTGCCGTTGAAGCTGAAGTCCTTGGTGGATTCGTTGCCGTCGGGCAGGGTGACGAAGTAGCGCACGATGCCGGTTTGAATGAAGGCGACTTCGTGCGTGGGCTGGCCCAATCGGCAGAAGCTGCCTCCCGGTTCGAGCACGCGGCTTCGGCCGGCAGCGACGAAGCGCTCGATGTCTGCCGCCGGCACCGCAGCGAAACGCCCGAGGTAGGTCGCGATGCTTTCAACGGTCTCTGCTGGGTTCATGACTTCGGGGGCTCCGCGTCGATGGAGAAGGCCCGAGCATAGGTTGTTCCATACGGGCGAAACCGCCCGGCCCGCCGTTCCGAAAAAGGGTTGCTACGGACTCGTGGTGCGCCAGTAGCCGTTGGCGGCGGCGATGGTGGCGAACTCGATCGCCGTGACATGGCTGACCTGGGTCAGGAAGCCGGCGTCGTTGGCGTAGATGTCGCGCAGCCGCTTGCGCACTTCCTCGTCGGGCTGCGTCGCCTTCACCACCAGCCGCGCCAGTTTGATCGCGAGGTGGCGGCCTTCTTCGGCAGTCGCGGTGATCCGCGTGTTGCCGGGAACCAGGGTCGGGACGTTCATGGTCATCCTTTCGGTCGGGTTGTGGTGACGCGGGTCCTCTCACCGCCTGGGCCTGCATTCAAGCCCGGGTTGATTTCGATGGCGACCGGATCGCTGGCCGGAAAGGTCATCGCCAGCGCGGCATCGAGCGCAGCCTCACGGGCGACGTGTCGAGCGCGCACCACCGCGTCGCAAGTCGCCTCCGCAGGCGCCGGTTCGCACGGGCGGTGCGCGAGAACCGGGGCTCGTTTGCTGTTCATCGATCAGTGTGCCTTGGCGCCGCCATGGTGGCGCAAAGGCGGGGAATGCGCTGGCACGATCCGTGCACGTTTGGTTCGTTCCAGCGCTCGATCTCGCCACCGGGCCGGTGTGGCGCCCGTCTCATGCGCCGCTGAGCGCGCCCCGACGCGTTGACGATGGCGCCCCGCTACGGGTGGAAGATGGCAGGGACATCGCGCGATTCATCGTCTGCGCGGAGGGCAACAGGTCGGCCAGCGTCACGCCATCGAGTTCGGCGAAGTAGGCGTCGAGCGCCGTCTGCAGCACCCGCTTGAGCCGGCAGAATTTCGTCAGCGGGCAGGTGTTGCTGGTTTTGTCGAAGCACTCGGCAAGGCGGAAGTCTGGCTCCGCGCTGCGCACCACCGCACCGAGGCGGATCTGCCCCGGTGGCCGGGCCAGCCGCATGCCGCCGTTGCGCCCGCGCACCGTCTCGAGCAGCCCCTGGCGCGCCAGCGCATTGACGATCTTGGTCAGGTGATGGCGCGAGATGCCGTAGTTCTGCGCCAGCGCCGAGATCGTCACCAGACGCTCCGGGCCTTGCACGCCGCAGTACATCAGCACCCGCAAGCTGTAGTCGGTCCAGTCGGTCAGTTGCATCGTCGGCCCTTATTGATGCATCGACAATACCACTTTTAGCGGATTGGGCTTATAGTGCATTTTCAATACATCTTCAGGCGCTCCCGTCGAGACCCATGATCCACCGCCCGCTCGCCACGATTTCACTCCTCAGGATTGAAGAACCCGGGCGCGCCGCGCCGGCACCGAGCCAACCCGCCGCAGCTCAACCCACCCCCTTGCTGCGGCTCGGTTTCAGGCCCTTCTACTTGCTCGCGGCGCTGGCCGCGGCGGTGGTGCCTGCGCTGTGGCTGGCCATGCTCACCGGCAAGCTCGCGCTGCAGCCCGCGCTGCCGGCCTCGCTCTGGCACGGCCACGAGATGATCTTCGGCTTCGTGATCGCCGCGATCGTTGGCTTCCTGTTCACGGCCGGTCGTTTGTGGACCGGGCTGGCCACGCCCACCGGGGCTCCCCTGGCCGCGTTCGCGCTGCTCTGGACAGCAGCGCGCATTGCGGCGCTGACGGGGCCCTATGGCCTGTTCCTGCTGCTCGATGCCGCATTCCTGCTGCTGGCCGCAGCGGTGTTCTTCAGCCTCGTGGCGCGCTCGAAAAACTGGCGCAACCTGCCGATCGCGCTGCTGCTCGGGCTGCTGGGCGCCGTCAACCTGCTGTTCCACGCCGCGCAGCTCGGCCTCGTTCGCGTCACGCCCGGCGAGGCGCTGCAGATGGCTGTGCTGCCGATCGTGGCCGTGATGTCCACCGTCGCCGGCCGGGTGATCCCGGCGTTCATCGGCAACGCCGTTCCGGGCAGCCGCCAACGCACGCAGCCCCTCGTCGAACGGGCGCTCCTGCCGCTCACGGCGCTGGCCTTGCTGTTGTGGTTCGGCGCGCCCGGCTCGCGCTGGAGCGCGGCGGCCCTGTTCGCGCTGGCGGCACTGCATGCGCTGCGCTTCGCGCTCTGGCGGCCCTGGGCCGCATGGGGCCGGCCGATCCTCTCGGTGCTGCCCTTGGCCTACGCCTGGATCCCGCTCGGCCTGGCCCTGCTGGGTGGCGCCAGTCTGGGCGTGCTGCCCACGTCGATGGGCATCCATGCGCTGGGGGCCGGCGCGATGGGAACGCTGATCCTGGGCATGATGAGCCGCACCGCGCGCGGCCACACCGGCCGCCGCCTGCAACCGGGCCGGCGCGAGGTCTGGGCTTACCGGCTGGTGTTGTGCGGCGCGGTGCTGCGCGTTGCCGGCCCATTGGCCGGCGAGTGGGCCATCGCCGTGCTCGCCGCAGCGGCGTTCCTGTGGTCGGGGGCGTTCGTGCTGATCCTCTGCACCTTGACGCCCTGGTTGCTTGCACCCCGCCTCGATGGCAAGGCCGGATGATGCGCAGACCGGCCGCGCCCTCGATCGCCGCGCTGCTGGCCGTCTTGACTGTCGGTGTCGTTGTCGGCATCTCCTTCGTTGCCCAGCCGGTCAAGTTCAGCGCCGCCGATGTGGCGCTGGCTCAACAGGTGCGCATCGGCAGCGTGATCTTTCACGCGTCGCACAAGGTGCAACTGGCGCTGTTGTTCGCGACTGTGTTGGCGCTTCTGTTGACACGTCCGTTGGTGCTTCCGTTGGCGCTTCCGTCGGCGCTGGCCGCGGCCTCGGCACACAGGCGCGCGCGCGCGCTGGGGCCGTTCGCCGGGCTCGCCGTGGCCGGCGCGGCGCTGGCGCTGCAATGGCTGTGGCTGATGCCCTTGCTCGATGAGCGCGTCGCCGCGTTGTCGAGCGGACCGGCCCCGCTGCCGCAGGCCTGGTTGCATCTGGCCTACGGTGCGCTCGAAATCGGCAAGCTGTTCGGCTTGTTGGCGCTGGCCTGGCAGGCGTTGAGTACCGATCGACAGCAGGCCGATGACGACCCCAAGCTGACTGCGTTCGCAGCCCCGAGGGGCGCGCAGTCGGCTTGGGTGGGCCCAGCGCCAGCTGAGCCGAGCGCGCCGATCGGTGCACTCGCGCCCAGCGCTGCGCATGGCACCTGCGCTACAGTGCGGCATGGGTTTGTCGTTCCGAACGCTTCTGATGTGGTTGCTTGTTGTGGCCATTCCCGCCCAGGGCGCGGCCGCCGCGACCATGGCGTTCTGCGGCCCGAACCACCACGGCGCGGTGGCAGCAGCCCAGGCGGGGTCGGGGTCGGCTGCGGCGCATGAACACGCCGGCAGCGGCCCGCAGAGCGCTCACGCGCATCACGCGCCTGCCGCACAGGCCGATGAAGATGGCGCCGGCCCGGCCGGATCCGCTGCGCCCTCCGCGCCGGCCAAGGCGGGTCATGGCGACAAACAAAAGTGCAGCGCCTGCGCATCGTGCTGCTCCTTCGGTGCCCTGCTGAACACGCTGCAGGCCCTGCCCAGCCCGGCCCTCGCGCCGACGCTGTTCTCGACCGTGGTGCCCAGCGTCGATACCTTCGCCGCCGACGGGCCCGACCGCCCGCCTCGAATCGCCCTCGCGTAGCTGGCGGGTGCGCCGCGTGCGCTGACACGCACGCGCGGTCCCGCCAGGTCTCGTCTCCCCGTCGCTGCGCTTGCAGCCAGGGAGCATCCAGACTCTGACGCGAGGACACCATGGTCCCTTTCATTTCACGCTGGCTCCGGCCATGCGCCCTGCCCGCCGCATTGCTGGCGGGCTTGTGCGGTTCGGCGCTCACAGCGCAGGCGCAAGCCCTGGCACCCGCTGCCCGGCCTGACCCGCTCGACGCCAAGGCGAGCGTGCCCACGCTGGCCTACGAGTCGCCGTTCTCCCGCTACCGCCCTTGGGGCGACGAGAAACCCGTCTCCTGGCGCGAGGCGAACGACACCGTCACCCGCATCGGCGGCTGGCGCGTCTATGCGCGTGAAGCGCAGCAGCCCGACCCTGGCGCCGCTGCAGCCCCCGCAGCCCCGGCGGCCCGTTCTGCACCTGCGGCACCTGCGGCACCTGCGGCGCCGTTGGCCAACCCGCCGCTGAAGGCGCCCGAGGCGGCGATGCCCGCTGAGATGGCCAAGCCCATGCCGATGCCCGCTGGGCACGGCGGCCACAAAGCCCCATGAAAGCCTGCGCCATGACCACTTTCATCCAGGGCCGCGCTGCGCTCCCGCACCGCGGGCCGCGCGTGCCGCGCGCGCCACTCACGCCCCGCCCGCCCCGCCTGCGGCTGCTCGCCCTGCTGGCCAGCGCCGCGGTGCTGGGCGGTTGCGTTTCCTTCAGCCCGGATCGCGGCTTCACGCCGGTCGAGCAAGCCGCCAAGGACCACCTGCGCAAGGAGCTGCGCTGGCCGCGCTCCGACGCCGATAGCGAGAGCATCGACCAACGAGTCGCTGAACTGCTGGCCCAACCGCTGAGCGCCGACGCGGCGGTGCAGACCGCGCTGCTCAACAACCGCGGCTTGCGCGCCGCGTTCCAGGAACTCGGCATTTCCGAGGCCGACCGGGTGCAGGCCGGCCGCCTGCCCAACCCGGGCTTCGTATTCGCCCGCAAGACGCAGGGCAGCGGGCTCGAGATCGAGCGGCTGTTCACCTTGAACCTGGCGCATCTGATCGCGATGCCGCTCACGCTGGAGCTTGAATCGCGCCGCTTCGAGCAGACCCAGACGCTGCTGACGCAGGCCATGCTGTCGCTGGCCACCGACACGCGCAAGTCCTACTACACGGCGCTTGCCGCCGACGAGACCGTGGGCTACATGCGCCAGGTGATGAAGGCGGCCGAGGCCGCGGCCGAGCTGGGGCGGCGCATGGCGCAGGTCGGCAACTGGAACAAGCTGCAGCAGGCCCGAGAGCAGGGCTTCTATGCCGACGCCGCGCTGAACCTGGCGCGCGCCGGGCAGGCGCAGGCGATGGCGCGCGAGAAGCTGACCCGGCTGATGGGCTTGTGGGGCGCGCAAACCGCGTTCCAGCTCGCCGAGCGCCTGCCCGACTTGCCGAAGCAGCCGAACGATCTTCCCGACGTCGAACAACGGGCGATGGCGCAGCGGCTCGACGTGCAGGGCGCCAGGCTGGCCGCGGAGCAGACGGCGAAGAACCTTGGCCTGACGCGCACGACGCGCTTCGTCAACGTGCTCGAAGTCGGCGCTGTCCGCAACAGCTTCAACGACGCGGGGCCGCAGCGCGGCTACGAGATCGGCCTGGAGCTGCCGCTGTTCGACTGGGGCGATGCGCGGGTGGCCAAGGCCGAGGCGATCTACCGGCAGGCGCTCGACCGCGCGGCCGAGACGGCCATCGACGCCCGCTCCGAGGTGCGCCTGGCCTACCTCTCGTACCGATCGACGTACGACATCGCGCGCCACTACCGCGACGAGATCGTGCCCAACGCCAAGCGCATTTCCGACGAGAACCTGCTGCGCTACAACGGCATGCTGATCGGCGTGTTCGAGCTGCTGGCCGATGCGCGGGCGCAGATTGCCAGCGTCAACGGCGCGATCGAGGCGCTGCGCGACTTCTGGATCGCGCAAGCCGACCTCGACATGGCGCTGATCGGCAAGCCCAGCCTGGCTGCCCCCGCCGGCCCCGCGAGGGCGGCCGGCGGCGCCGCCGCTGCGCACTGAACCTCAGCAAGGAACACCCATGGTTTCCCGACGCAATTTTCTCGGCGGCGCTGGTGCCGTCACTGCTTCCATCACCGCGGCCGTCACGGCGGCTTCGGTCAGCAAGGTGGCGATGGCGGCCCTGCCCGAGCCGGTGCTGCAGACCAAACCCGACACCATGCCGCCGCTGGTGCCGAACAGCGGCCGGCCCTACAACCCGGTCGTCACGCTCAACGGCTGGACGCTGCCCTGGCGCATGAATAACGGCGTGAAGGAATTTCACCTCGTCGCCGAGCCGGTGGTGCGCGAGATGACCCCCGGCTTCAAGGCCCACCTGTGGGGCTACAACGGGCAAAGCCCGGGGCCGACGATCGAGGTGGTGGAGGGCGACCGCGTGCGCATCTTCGTCACCAACAAGCTCGGCGAGCTGACCAGCGTGCACTGGCACGGCCAGCGCCTGCCCAATGGCATGGACGGCGTGACCGGCCTGACGCAGCCCGGCATCCCCCCCGGCAAGACCTTCGTCTACGAGTTCGTGGCGCGCCGCCCCGGCACCTTCATGTACCACCCGCATGCCGACGAGATGGTGCAGATGGCGATGGGGATGATGGGCTTCTGGATCACCCATCCCGCAGTCGGCAAAGGCGCGAAGCACCCGCTGATCGACGAGGTGGACCGCGACTTCGTGTTCCTGCTCAACGCCTACGACATCGACCCCGGCAGCTACACGCCGAAGATCATGACCATGCTCGACTTCAACCTGTGGAGTTGGAACAGCCGCATCTTTCCCGGCATCGATCCGCTGGTGGTTCGCAGAGGAGACAAGGTGCGCATCCGCATCGGCAACCTGACGATGACGAACCACCCGATCCACCTCCACGGGCATGAGTTCCTCGTCACCGGCACCGACGGCGGGCCGACGCCGAAAAGCGCGCGCTGGCCCGAGGTGACGACCGACGTGGCGGTGGGCCAGATGCGGCAGATCGACTTCCTCGCCGACGAGGAAGGCGACTGGGCCTTCCACTGCCACAAGAGCCACCACACGATGAACGCGATGGGCCACGACGTGCCGACGATGATCGGCGTCGACCACCGCGGCATCGCCAAACAGATCACCCAGTTGATCCCCGACTACATGGCGATGGGCGAGCGCGGCATGAAG
>JANOVJ010000435.1:0-5331 GCA_031417295.1 bacterium
GCTGCTCGGCCAGATCAACACCGACGTGATCTCCGGCGTGCCGCGCTACAGCTTCGACATCCCCGAGCTGACCGACGGCATCGGCTTCGTCGCCATCGCGATGGGTGTGTTCGGCTTCGGCGAGATCATCGCCAACCTCGGCCAGCCGGCCGAACACCGCGAGGTCTTCACGAAAGATGTGAAGGGCCTGTGGCCGACCAAGCAGGACTTCAAGGACGCCGCGCCGGCCGTGTTGCGCGGCACCGCACTCGGCTCGATCCTCGGCGTGCTGCCGGGCGGCGGCGCGCTGCTGGCCTCTTTCGCCGCCTACACGGTGGAAAAGAAGATGCGCATGCGGCCGGGCGAAACCGCCTTCGGCAAGGGCAACATCCGCGGCGTGGCCGGCCCCGAAGCGGCCAACAACGCGGGGGCGCAAACCTCGTTCATCCCGATGCTCACGCTCGGCATCCCGCCCAACGCGGTGATGGCGCTGATGGTCGGCGCGATGACGATCAAGGGCATTCAGCCCGGGCCGCAGGTGATGACGAGCAACCCCGAGCTGTTCTGGGGCCTGATCGCGTCGATGTGGGTCGGCAACGCGATGCTGGTGATCCTGAACCTGCCGCTGATCGGCATCTGGATCAAGCTGCTCACCGTGCCCTACCGCTTCTTGTTCCCGGCGATCATGGTCTTCTGCTGCATCGGCCTGTACTCGCTGAACAACAACGCGTTCGACGTCTACATGGGTGCCGGTTTCGCGGTGGTCGGCTACCTGTTCTACAAGATCAGTTGTGAGCCGGCGCCGCTGCTGCTGGGGTTCATTCTCGGGCCGATGATGGAAGAAAACCTGCGCCGCGCGCTGCTGCTCAGCCGCGGCGACTGGACGACCTTCCTGACCCGCCCGCTGTCGGCCGGGCTGTTGATTGCGGCGGCGCTGATGATCATCGTGGTGATGCTGCCGTCGATCAAGAGCAAGCGCGAGAGCGTGTTCGTCGAGGAAGCCTGACGCGCGCCGCCCGTGCCCGGTTCATGCAAGCCGCCTTCGGGCGGCTTGTGCGTTTGGGCACCGGATAATCATGAAGATGAGCCCCACATGCTGACCCCGCACCCGCAGCGCGTCGCCTTGCACAACGAAGTGCATGCGCGCCCGTTCGAACAATTGACGGCGCCATTGATACTGTCGCACATGGCGCTGCTGACGCCGCCGGGCGACGCCTCGCGCGAGCACCTGAACAGCCTGCTGCGCGCACGCCACCTGGCGCTGCCGGCCGAGGGCGCGAGCTATCTCAGCATCGACCTGGGTGGCCTGCACCTGCGCTGGGAGAAGCACACCGAGTTCCACACCTACACCTTCTGGCGCGTCCAGCGCGAGGCACCCGAGTCGTTCGACCACACAGCCGTGCGCGACGTGCCTGCCGACTGGCTGGCGGCGCTGCCCGGCGAGTGGCTGGTCGGCCTGCACCTGCTGCTGACCGCAGTGGACGAAGCCGCGGGTGAGGCGCTCGCACGAACGCTGCTCGACCCGAACAGCTTGGTCGGCTCGAGCGTGAGCGACGGGCAGGCGCAGATCTACACCGACTTCCGGCTCGACGCCGAGGGCTACGCGCGCCAGGTGGTGCGTGCCGGCGCCATCAACCCGCGCCGCCTGGGGCGCACGGTGCAGCGCCTGCTCGAGGTCGAAACCTACCGCATGGTCGCGCTGCTCGGCCTGCCGGTCGCGCGCCAGGTGGCGGCCACGCTGCACGACGCCGAACGCGACCTGGCCCTCGTGGCCGCCGAGATCCAGAGCGCCGCGCAGGCCGAAGAGCCCGAGCTGCTGCGCCAGTTGACGCAGCTCGCCGGCCGGGTCGAGGCCCTGTACGCGCACACCCACGCGCGCTTCTCGGCCAGCTCGGCCTACTTCGAGCTGGTGCAGCGGCGCATCGGCGAGCTGCGCGAGGTGCGCCACGCCGGCCTGCAGCTGCTGGGCGAATTCATGGAGCGGCGCCTCGGCCCGGCGATGCAGACCTGCGCCTGGGCCGCGCGGCGGCAGCAGGCGCTGTCGGAGCGCATCGCGCGCATCAGCACGCTGCTGCGAACGCGGGTCGAGATCGAGCAGCAGCAAAGCAGCCAGGGCTTGCTCGACGCCATGAACAAGCGGCAGAAGGCGCAACTGCTGCTGCAAAGCGCGGTCGAGGGCTTGTCGGTCGCGGCGGTCACTTACTACGGCGCAGGTCTCATTGCTTACCTGGCCAAGGGCGCGAAGGCGAGCGGCTTGCCGGTGGCGCCCGACCTGGCCGTGGCGCTGAGCATCCCCCTGATCGCTGCCGGCGTGTGGTGGGGCGTGCGCCGCCTGCACCGGCGGGCGCGGCTCGACGCCTTGTAGCCCGCTGCGCTTGCGACCCACCCACCCGAGACCAAAGCCATGAATCCGACCTTCGACTGGACCCGCGGTTACCCGAGCGTTCGCCTGCCGGTGTTCGGCCACAACGTGGTCTCCACGTCGCATCCGCTGGCCGCGCAGGCCGGGCTGCGCATGTTGTGGGCCGGCGGCAATGCCGTCGATGCGGCCATTGCGGCGGCGGCGGCGATGACGATCCTCGAGCCGGTGAGCAACGGCCTGGGCAGTGACGCGTTCTGCATCCTCTGGGACGGCAGCGCGCTGCACGGCCTGAACGCCTCGGGTGGCGCGCCGGCCGCCTGGACGCGCGACTACTTCGTGCGCAAGTACGGCGCCGACGCGAACGCGCCGCCCAAGCGCGGCTGGGATTCGGTCACCGTGCCCGGCGCCGTGGCCGGCTGGGTTGCCTTGAGCGAGCGCTTCGGCCGGCTCCCGTTTGCCGACCTGTTGCAGCCGGCGATCGAGATTGCCGAGCGCGGCTACGCGGTGCCGGTGGTGGTGCAACAGAAATGGGCCGCGGCGGCCGACTTGCTCAGCGCCGAACCCGGCTATGCCGAGGCCTTCCTGCCGCGCGGCCGCGCGCCGAATGTGGGCGAACTGTTCCGCTTCGAAGCGGCGGCGCGCACGCTGCGCCTGATTGCGGCAAGCCGCGGCGAGGCCTACTACCGCGGCGAGATCGCCGAGGCGGCAGTGCGCCATGCGCAGGCCCACGGCGGGGCGATGACGGCGGCCGACTTCGCTGGCTTCACACCCGAATGGGTCACCCCGCTGGCGAAGGACTACCGCGGCCACACGCTGCACGAAATCCCGCCCAACGGGCAGGGCATCGCAGCGCAGATTGCACTCGGCATCCTGCAGCACTTCGACCTTGCCGCGCTGCCGGTGGACGGCGCCGCCGCGCAACACTTGCAGATCGAGGCGATGAAGCTCGCGTTTGCCGACACCTACCGCTACGTCTCCGAGCAGTCGAGCATGGAAGTCACGCCGGCCGCGATGCTCGATGACGCCTACCTCGCCAGCCGCGCCCGGCTGATCGACCCGAAACGCGCGCAGGATTTCGGCGCCGGCAACCCGGTCAGGGGCGGCACGATCTACCTCACAGCGGCCGACGCGAGCGGCATGATGGTCAGCTTCATCCAGAGCAACTACATGGGTTTCGGCTCCGGCGTGGTGGTGCCGGGCTACGGCTTGTCGATGCAGAACCGCGGCCACGGCTTCTCGCTGGCCGCTGCCAGCCCGAACGTCGTGGCGCCCGGCAAGCGCCCGTTTCACACCATCATCCCCGGCTTTCTGACCCGCGACGGCCGGCCGCAATTGAGCTTCGGCGTGATGGGCGCCAACATGCAGCCGCAGGGCCATCTTCAAGCGCTGGTGCGGATGCTCGACCACGCCCAACACCCGCAAGCCGCCTGCGACGCGCCGCGCTGGCGCTTCAACGAAGGGCTGGAGATCAACCTCGAGCGCCACATGGACGCGGCCACGGTGAGTGGGCTGGCCGCGCTGGGCCACCGCATCGACGTGATCGACGACTCGTACCAGGACTTCGGCGCCGGGCAGTTCATCTGGCGCCTTGGCGACCCGGCGGTCGAGGGCTACGTGGCGGCGAGCGACCCGCGCCGCGACGGGCAGGCGGTGGGGTTCTGACCGAGCTCTCGTCTCGCAGCGAGGGACGCCGCACGCGAATGAAAGATGCTAAGTTCGCTCACCCCACGTCAGCTCAAGGAGCCTTCAATGTTGCGCCTGTCCTGCCTTTGCATCGCGACCCTTCTTGCCTGCGGCCACGCCAACGCCGGGCTGGATGGGCATACCGTGACGGTCAACTATCTCTTCCCCGACCGCGATTCAGTGCGCGAGACGGAGACAGTTCAGGTCGGCCCTGGCAACGAGGTGACGTTCTTCAATGGTTCTCTGAAGATCGACCTGTCCGATGAGCAGATCAAGATGCGCTGGCTGACCAACGGCATCCTCACATCGACCCCGTTCCACGGCCTGCAATTTCAAATCGATGGCAGCTTCGGCGCGTTCTCGGCTGCCAGCGTGAATGCGGCCAGCACCTCGGGCACGCTGATCGACGGGGTCTCGTTCGATGACCGCAACCTGTACGTGAACTGGTCCGGCGTCAGGCTGGGCGACATCTCGAAGTTCATCGTCGATGTGACGGTGTCGCCCGTACCCGTACCCGAGCCCGCGACGGTCGCGCTGTTCGCGCTGGGCCTCACCGCCGTGGGCGCCGCGGCCCGTTCGCGACGCGCATGACGCCGAGGGTGACCGGGATGACCTTGGCCATGTGCGCAGCGGCGCACTCGCAGCCCTAGAACCGCGCGATCGTCCAGCCGCCGCGAGTCACACTGAATGGACCTCTACATCCTCATCGGCAACCCGAACACCCGCAAGTCGTCCGTCGTGCGCTGCCTGACAGGGTGCTTCAACCGAAGCGTCCGCGACATCCTGCCCGCGGGCGGCAAGGCAGCCCTGCGGCTTTACGCCCGGGTCGGCGCGCTGCAGGAAACCCGGACGCGGCCCGAAGACTTTCGGGCCGAAGTCGAGAAGGCGCGTTGCGCGGCGGTGCTGTGCTGCCTGGCGCCGTCTGCGCACCCGAACCACCCCGGCCAGTACCCCGATGCGCAGGCCTATCTGGCCCGGTTCAAGGCGGAGGGCTGGCGCGTCCGCTCGGTTGTCGTGCTGGGGCAGAACGGCGGCGGCGTTCGCTCGTCGAGCTTGCTGCAGCTTCCCCTGGCCCCGACCGCGCCGATCAACGTCACGGCGCAGGCCGTTCGCGCCCATTTCGGGTGGGTGTGAAGGCCCGCGCTTGGCCGTAGCCAGGCCTCGGGCCAACCGCGATCGCTCTTTTGCCCGGCACCGCGCCAGGCCTTGGCCGGTACTCGCGCCGGGCGTGGCTAGCCCGCCTTGCCGCCCCGGCCAGCCTGCTCGATCTGGCGCCTGCAACCGGCATTGATGATGCGCAGCTCGGC
>JANOVJ010000436.1:0-6410 GCA_031417295.1 bacterium
TGATCTATGACTGGGCCACCAGCGCCAAGAACCGCCGCTGGGAACTCAACTTCAACGGCCTTGAAGCCTTCACCGCCAGCGGCACCAGCGCCAAGGTCAGCAACACCACCGCCTCGGCATGCATCGACGTCTACGGCGCCAACGGGAGCTTCTCGACTTCGCAGGGGTTCGACGTTCAACCCGAGAAGAAGCAACCGGCGCAGTACCAGGCGCGCTTCCAGGCCAACTCGTCAACGCCTGCCTTGGTGGCGGTGACGGTCATCCGGGAGGACTGTCGCACCGTGCCCGTCAGCGTCAACGTCAATGGAACGGTCGCCTCGGTCTCGATCAACGGTACGGGCTCGATGGCCTTCGATCGTCGAACCGTGACGATGCCGAGTGCGCAGTGACAGCGCCCTGCCCGTGGGCCTCGTGGCCGCTGCCAAGCCGCGGCAGCGGCTACGACTACGAGGCTCGTGGCGTGTGCAAGCCCAGGCTCATCAAGGCCTTGCGGAGCTGGCGCTTGAGCAGCATGTAGCGGTCGGTCGCCGCAGTGGCGATCGCCCGCAGCCCGAAGTAGCCCCCGTAGACCGGCCCGCCACGGCGCTGGGTCAGGTGGCCCTTGACGCCGACGCGGCTGAACCACCCGCGGTACTCCTCGGCGCTCATCCCCGCAAAGGGCGTCAGTTTGCGGATCAAGGCGTCGCCATCGAAGCCGTCGTTGGCGCACGGCACGACCAGGCGCGACGCCGCCTTGTCATAGCGAAACCAGTGCAAGTGAATGCCGTCCGCATGCAGCTCGACCCCCAATTGGGTCAGCACTTCAGGCGCCACGAAGCCCACCCTTGCGCCATTGAACACGCCATGCGGCATCAGAAAGTTGCCCAACGAATAGGCAACGAAGCCACGCCCAACCGATTCGACGCCCTGAACCACATGCGGATGGTGTCCGATCACGCAATCCGCCCCGGCTTCGATCGCCCGATGCGCCCATTCGCGATCCGCCGGCTCGGGATAGAGCATGAGCTCGTAACCCCAATGGACGACGCAGACAATCCGTGCGTCCGGGTCGGCCGCGCGCAGCGAAGCAACCTGCCGAAGCAGCTCACGCGGCCGGAACAGGTTCGGATTGGTGTCGCCGCTGAACGCCTTGCGTTCGGGCAACGGCGAGCAGGCCCCGATCAGGATGTAGCGAGTACCGTTCGCCTCGATCTCGACCCACGGTCGTTCGTCGGTTCCGAAGTGCTCGATGCCTGAATGCGTCAACTGCCGAATCGTCGGATCGACACTGCCGGTGTAGTCGTTGATGTGGTTGTTGGCCAGGTCGCATGCGACGACGCCCAAACGCTGCATCACCTGCAAAATCTGCGGGTGTGACGACAGGCTGGTCTTGAAGCGATTGTTGACCTGGCACTCACCCGGCGGGCGCTCAAGAATCGGCCCCTCAAGGTTGACCACGAGCTGCTTGCCTGCCAATGCCGGAAGAATGGCCTCGAAGTCGATGCAGTCTGGCGCTGGCCACACCGTATCGCCCACAAACAGGAGCCCGCTCACGGGCGCTCCACCAACAACCGGTACTGCGCGAGCAGGCCGGCAATCACTGCGGGCGAAGCGAACTGCTCCCGGATCCTGCGCCGTGATCGGGCCGAGAGTTCGCCCCACCGGCCGCCGTCCCAGATCGCTCGCAGCGCGTTCGCGTAGGCTCTGGCGTCCGATTTTGGCGCGAGCACCGCACCGCAATCGCCAACGACCGACGTGTTGAATCCATGATCCGACACCACCGGCACGCTGCCGCACGCCATGGCCTCCGTCAAGGCGTTGGACTGGCCCTCACCACGGTGCTCGGTGGGGAACACAAAGAAGTGCGAGGTGCTGAACAGCGCGAGCACCTGCTCGGCCGGAACGGCCCCCAGCCAGGTGATGCGCAAGTCTGCATATGCGGACCGCAGTTCGTTGACGAATGCCGTCGGCCCGACGCCTGCCAGCCGCACCTCGACATCGAGCCCTTCCGAAGCGAGCACCCGACTCGCCTCGAGAATGAGTCGGATGCCCTTTTCCGGGTTCAGGCTCCCAGCGTATCCAATGACTGCCGGCGCTGCGGCGGCGGTTGATTGGGGCCGGGCCGGCATGGCCTCGGCGTCAATGTGGTTCGGAAAGAAAACCGGCGCGCGGCCGGTGATCGACTCGACAAAGCCCATCAGCTTGTGGCCCTCCACCAGCACGAGATCGACCGAGCGAAGGGCATGGTCGAACGAAGCCCGGTACAGGGCGCCACGCTGCCGATAGTGCAATTCACCCGATCCGGCACGCAGGTCGTAGATGCAGCGGCATCCTCGCCAATGCGCCAGATGGATCAACACGATCTCGGCCTGGATGAACGGGCCGTAGAGCCCCGTCAGATGAAAGATGGACCCACCCTTGCAGGTGACGACCTGCAGCGCCAACTTGATGAAGCCCAGCGCGTACTCAAGCGCCTTGCGCACCCCTCGGGTCTCGGGCTGCGCGTAGGGCAAGGTCCGAACATCGACGCCTTGCGCTGCAAGCGTGTCGATGGTTCGCCGATTGCACGACTGAAAGCCTCCCTTGGCCGGCTTTCCGCGTTCGGCAATGGGGCCACAAAGGTAGACCGTGGGGATTGCGGGGCGGCTGCTCATCGGCGGGCATTATCCCTGCCCCAAAGGCCCCGGCACGGTGACATGTCACATCTTCGCGCGAGCGCGCCGGCGTCCCACTCGAACGGTCCGCCGCAAGGCCCGGACACCCCTTGAACAGGGGAGTGTTACCAAAGGTACGGTGACCTACATTGGTTCGCTCTGGATCAATCGCCCTCAGTTTCCGGATTGGCTTGAGGCGGCGGCGGCGGTTCACATGGAAGGAATCGAGATGCCATCCACCCTCCGCACGCCTCCCAGGCGAGGTCGCGCCTTGTCGATCCTGAGTGCCGTGTCGGTGGCGGCGCTCTTGCTGTCATGCGGCGGCAGCGACGAGACAGACTCCACCAGTCAATTGTCGGAGCTGGATGGGCTGACTGAAGCCGAAATCAATTCGGCCCCCATCGACTATGGGAGCGGTCGAGGGGGCGTATCGGGATGGCCGAAGGCGGGTCGGGCGCAACGACTTGGCCTCGCTCAGGGCGGGCAGTCGATCGCCCCGGCCAACGGCGGGGCTGAGGCCTACCTCAAGGGCGCATTCGGCCCAGCCTTCGAGTGGCCGCTGATCCCCTTGCACCAGGCGCTGCTGCCCGACGGCCGGATCCTGTCGTACGGCACCGATCTGCTCGGCAAGCAAGGCGCAGCCTTGCACTATGCGGTCTGGGACCCTTCGCTTGGCGGCTCCTCGGATGCGTTCATGGTGCTCGACAACGTGACCCAGACCGATCTCTTCTGCTCGACCCAACTCCTGATACCCGCGACCGGCGAACTCATCATGCTCGGCGGCGACCGGCTGGATGCCTACGGCCGGCGCAACAACGGCAATGGCGACGTCACCTTCTTCAGCTTTCTGAGCAACAGCATCCGCAAGGATCCGACCCCGATGGCCTCGCGCCGCTGGTACGCGACGGCGGTCACGACCGGTGACGGGGAAGTGGTGGTCATGGGCGGGCGTGACGACGCACCGCTGAAGGTCAAGAATGGCTGGCCCGCGCAGTCGCCGACCTATGCACCGACCCCGGAGGTCTACAGCCCCGAAGCCGGCTGGCGCGCCCTCGGCAATGCCGCCAGCAACGCGGCCTATGGCGCGACTTCCAGCACCTGGAACTACCCGCGTGCCTGGCTAGCGCCCGACGGACACCTGTTTGTCCTCGCCCGCACCGGCAAGACATTCCACTTGGACCAGGCTTCGGCCGGATCGCTAACCCAATACGCCGCCAAAACGGTGTCGAGCAGTGCGTTGCCCAGCGTCATGTACGCGCCGGGAAAGATTCTGTCGCTCCGCACCGGCCCGATCGCCGTGGTGTTCGACATCAACGGCGCCGCACCCACCATCACCGCCACGGCGGCACCGAGCCAGCTCCGGACCTACGGCAACGCCACCCTGCTCCCGGACGGCAAGGTTTTCGTCAACGGCGGGTCGTCCACCGCCAACACCGAGGCCGGAGCGGCGTATCACAGCGAAATCTGGAACCCGCAGACCGGCACTTGGACCACGGGTGCCATTGCTGCCAAGCCGCGGCTGTATCACTCGGCGTCGATCCTGCTGCCCGACGGATCGGTGCTCACAGGCGGCGGCGGTGCGCCGGGCCCGGTCACGAACCTGAACGCCGAGTTGTACTTCCCCGGCTACCTGTTCAACCCCGACGGCTCCGGCGAATTCGCGGCCCGGCCGGCCATCATGACCGCGCCGTCGGGGCAACTCGGCTGGGCCGAAGACTTCAGCGTTGAAGTCTCGCCCGAGACCAGCGTCAGCAGGGTGACACTGGTACGAACCGGATCGGTCACACACGCATTCAACGGCGAACAGCGCCTGCTCGAAATGCCCTTCGTGCAGGACGGCAGCACCCTCCATTTGCAGATGCCTTCGGACCGCTCCCTTGCGCCGCCCGGCTACTACCTGCTGTTCGTGTTCGATGCGAGCGGCGTGCCTGCGACGGCGCCCATCCTCCGCCTGTACGCTGAACCCCCGGGCAGCGCGCGCCCGGTAGGCCAGATCGCGAACCTGCGCAACTCTTCACGCCCCGGCGGATGACGCTGCCCGCCTGAGGGTGATCGCACCGTACACTGCGCCGCAGCGTGATGGGTGCTGGAAGTCGGGCAGCAGGCCTTCAACGCCAGCTCGGCAAGGCGGCCTGCTGATGCCCTGTCAGTTTTTTGCCAGAACGGTGAACGAACCCGGCTCAGGGTGCAACCACAGCCGCGCTTCCCGCGGCACCGAGCGCCAAGCACCCGATGCGCTGACGCGACACCGAACCCGCCTCACCCCGTGACTTGCCCGGCATGACCTCTTGATTCGACGACAGCGACATGGACACCACAATGACTGGCAGCGGAGACCTCGTCAACCGCAACGATCGACCGTGGAATCCGCTGGCGATCGATCCGGCGGCGAGCCGGTTGTCGAGCTACGCCGCCTTCCAGGGCGGAGCGACAGTCCGGCCGCTCGCGCCGAGCGCGGCTGTCGACCCCGCGCTCGCTGACGCGCACGACCAGGTGCGGCGGCAGATTCTGGGCGAAGGCTACCCCTGTGTCGGCGCGCGTTCGGCCTTCAACCGCCTCGGCTACCGGTTCGGGCTCTTCCCCGAACTGGCCAGCGAAGGCGCCGTGCGCGCGGTCTGTCACGATCTCTACGAGTTCTGCCACGAGTTCCCGCTGGTCGACGAACAGTTCATCACCTTCATCGCGATGTTTCGCGGCCCGCCGATCGAGTCGGAGCAGCATTTTGAAGACCTGTTGTGGCGCCAGTTGCAGGCTATGCACGGGGTCGACTCGGCCTTCTTCGGGTGGGACAAGAGCGTCGAGTCCGAGTCGGCAAACAAGAATTTCTCGTTCAGCATCGGGGGCCGGGCGATGTTCATCGTCGGCCTGCACCCGAAGGCCTCTCGCCTCGCCCGAACCGTCACCTATCCGACGCTCGTATTCAACCTGCACGAGCAATTCGAGCGCCTTCGCGAACGCGGCAAGTTCGAGACAATGAAGCAGATGATCCGCGCCCGCGACACGGCATTTCAGGGCTCGATCAACCCGGTGCTGAAGAACTTCGGCGACAGCTCCGAAGCCCGCCAGTACTCCGGGCGCGCCGTGCCCGACGACTGGCAATGCCCCTTCCACGCAAAGAAAAAACAGGAGACGAAATGACCGCCCGGCCACTGACCCGCATCGCACCCCAGAGTGGTCGCGCGTTCAAGATCAAGCGCGGGCAGGTCCTGCGCGTCGTCGACCCGATGGGCGAGCAGGTCTCCGACCTGTTCTCCTTCGACGAGCACGACCACGGGTGCTGGCTCTCATCCGGGCGCTCGCTCGACTACGCGAGCCGCATCTACCTCACGACCGGCGACATCCTCTACGCCAACAACAGCAAGCCGATGTTCACCATCGTGGCCGACACGGTGGGCCTGCACGACTTCCTGCTCACGCCGTGCAGCCAGGAGATGTTCGAGATCCTCTACAAGCACCAGGGCCACCACCCGAGCTGCTTCGAGAACCTGTACACCTCGCTGAAGGAGCATGGCATTGCACCGGCGCAGATCACGACCACGTTCAACATCTTCATGAACGTCAAGGTCTCTCCGCAGGGCGTGGTGACGGTCGGTGTGCCAACCTCGAAGGCGGGCGACCACATCGACCTGCGGGCCGAGATGGACATGGTCTGTGGGCTGACGGCCTGTTCGGCCGATGGCTCGAACAACGGCACGTTCACGCCTATCGACTTCACGACTCTCTACTGCGGCGCGGCGGCACCCGCGGCCCGACCCCGCGCCTTCACGGACTCCCGGT